>JAEXTK010000298.1 GCA_023406985.1 Spirochaetota bacterium
GCCTCGGCGCGCTTCTCGGCGACTTGGGCCGTCTCTTCCAGGTACTCGACGAGGGGCGCGGCCGAAAGGGCTTCCGCCGTGCCGCCGGAGGTTCCGCCCGACCGGCCGGCGCCCCCTCCGCCCGATCGGTCGGATCCCTCTCCGCCCGCGGCTCCCCCTCCGCCGGCGGTCGCCGCCGAGGACGAACCGCCGACGGTCCTGGATCCCTCCACCGCGGACGCGACCACGTCGGCATCGTTCCGCGCTCCGAGGCCGACCACGTAGAGGAGCCACCCCTTCTTGGCGATGCGGCGTCCGGACTCGGTGAAGCGCTCATCTACCGAGAGGTCTTTCCCGCTGTAGGGACTCGCGGGAGGCGGCGCGTTCTTGCCGTCGGTGATGAAGACGGCGACGGGCCGGTAATCCCCCTGCGAGCGGGAAGCCATGGCCCCGTCCAGGACCTCGAGGGCCGAGCCGAGGTCGGTGAAGTCCTCTCCCGCGCTGAGCCCCCGGATATCGGCCACCACTGCCGCGAGGTCGGCATCGGAAGCGATCGTGCGCGTCGGGTAAGCGCGCGCGCGTTCGCCGAAGACGATGAGGGTGAACCGGTCGCCCGGTTTGAGGAGCGGCCGGACGAGTTCGTTCTCCAGGTACGCCTGCACGTCGGCGAAGACGCCCTGCGAACTCATGCTTCCGGATACGTCGACCGCGACGACCACGTCGTTCGGTTTTTGCGTATCCTGCGCGAATCCCGCCGCAGCGAAGGCTACGCCGAGAACGATGGCCGCTACGGCGCGGAAAACGGTGGAACGTTCCATGGTTGAGGCTCCTTCGACCTCCAGTATATGCCTCCTCGGGCCGGAAGGGTACCCAAAAAACCCACTTGCGCCGCCTTCCCCGTTGTGCTAGGTTGCCGTTCGCGCCGCCAGCGGTCGGTCGGCGCGTTCGGATGCCGCTCCGGCGGCGTCCCGGAGACCGCGGCGGTCGCCTCCGCTACCCGCCTCACCAAAACAAGGAGCCCCTCCGTGGCATCTCCTTCGCATCGAACGGAAGCTCGTCAGTTCCGGCACCTCGACCTCGTCATGGCCTACTTCGTGGCCGTGCTCATCGTGAGCAACGTCGCCTCCTCGGCCAAGATCGTGGACCTCGGCTTCTCCGTCTTCGGCGTACCCATGGCCTTCGACGGCGGCACCCTCCTCTTCCCGCTCTCGTACATCTTCGGGGACGTGCTCACCGAGGTCTACGGCTTCCGCGCCTCGCGGCGGGTCATCTGGACCGGCTTCCTCGCCCTGGCGGCCTCCGCGGCCGTCTTCTTCCTGCTCCGCGTACTGCCCGCCGACGCGAGCTGGGAAGGCTACGCCGGGATGGCCGCCTACGACGCCATCCTGGGGGGCATGAGCTCGGGCGGCATCGTCCTCGCGAGCCTCGCGGGCTATTGGGCGGGCGAATTCACCAACTCGGCGGTCCTGACCAAGATGAAGGTCGCCATGAAGGGGCGGCGCCTCTGGATGCGCACCATCGGCAGCACCCTCGTCGGCCAGCTCGTGGACACCGTCGCTTTCGTCCTCGTCGCGAGCGCCTTCGGGGTATTCGGATGGGACCTCTTCCTCAGCCTCGTCGTGACGAACTACCTGTTCAAGTGCGCCGTGGAAGCCCTCATGACCCCCGCGACCTACGCCGCGGTCCGGAAGCTGAAGACCGCCGAAGGCATCGCCGACGACGCCTACGCGGAAGAGGCGGGCGTGAGCTTCAACCCCTTCGGCCGCTGATCCCCGAGCCGGTCCCCGCTCGCATCGCGAGGCGCCCGCAGCGCGGGGCGCCGGAGCCGGACGTCGCCTCCGCGAGCCGGCAGCGGCCTCCGCGAGCCGGCAGCGGCCTCCGCGTGCCGGACCCGGCCGCAGGTAGCCGGCCGTCGCTAGCCGGCCGCGCGGTCGTCGGCGAGGAGGTCGTCGATGGCCCGGTTGACGGACTCGCTCTCGGCCCGGGCGGATTCGGCCGTGCGCAGGATGCGGGCCGATTGTTCGTTGTGCCCGTTCAGGTCGCCGATGGCGGCCGAGATCACGTCGAAGCTCCGCTTCAGCGAGTCGAAGGTTTCCGAGAACGAAGCGGAGACCGCGCGCTCCTCCTCCGCGTTCTTCTTGATCGCCGCCGCGAGGAGGGCGAGGGCGCGGACGCCCTCGAGCGTCGCGCGGTTGTCCTGGGAGAAGGCATCCATGGTCCGCGCGATATTGGCGATGAGCTCGTACGCGCGGGACGTCTCCTCGATCACCTGGAACAGGGAGGCGGCGACCGTCTCGATGCGGGCGGCGCTCGCCTCGATCTGCTCGTTCATCGTCCGGACGATGGTCGATATCTCCTTGGTCCGCACGCCCGAGGAGTCGGCCAGGTCGCGCACGGATTCGGCGACGACCGCGAAACCGGCGCCCGCCTCCCCCGCGTGCGCCGCCTCGATGGCGGCGTTCATGGCGAGCATGTTCGTCTGGCCGGAGATCTTCGCGAGCGTACCGACGATCTCCAAGGTCTTAGCCTGATAATCCGCGAGCCCCTTGACGCCGGCGATGGTCTGTTCCAGGGTGCCCTTCCCGTCCTCGGCGAGGGACGAAAGCTTGCGGGTGATCTCGTCCGCCCGCGCCACGTCCGACCGGATCGTCTCGAAAGCGGCGGCCATCCGTTCCTGGGAGCTGGAGTGCTCCCCCGCGAGGGACGCCTGGCGCGTCACCGAATCGCTGATGGCCTCGATCGAACCGAGCAGGAGGCCGAGGTTCCGTTGCGCCCCCTCCGAGGCTTGGCCGAGCTTGCCGGATGCCTCGTAGAGTTCGGTGTTCTTCGCCATGAACGCGCCCATCACCGCCGAAACCTCGGAGAACGAGTCGGCGATAGCCTTCGCGCTCGCGTCGGCTTCCTTCTTGAGGACGGACACGCGGTCCATCATGCGGGAGAGCGAGGCGAGGGCTTGGTCGCTCTTTTCCCGCTCCTCCAGCGCGCGTTTCAGCAGGCCGTCTTGGAGGGACGTGACGTACTTGAGCACCAGGGACGACAGGAGGTACACGAGGAGGATCACCGCGCGCCGGCCTTGGAGTTCGGGGATTCCCGAGATCGTCGTGCAGGCGACGACCGCGAGCGCCATGACGCCGCCCATCACCATCGTATAGGTTCCGCCGACCATCATCCCCATGGGCATGAGGGCGATGAGGCTCATCCCCAAGATCGAAACGAGGACCGCGGGGTACTCGGCCGAACGCGCGAGCGCGGGCGGGAGGAGGATGCCCAGCAGGATGAGTTCGAGGCCGGACAGCACGATCGCGCTCCCCACGCGATCCCTGCCGAGCAGCACGCACGCGGCGCCGACCACGGCGAGCACGGCGATGAGCGCGGAGCCGAAGGACGCGACCGGACTTTTCAAGAGGAAGACGCAGACCGGCAGGATGAGGCAGACGGCGGCGAAGATGATGCCGATGAACACGATGCTCACCCGCTTCCTTCGGAGGGTGAAATATTCGCCCATCCGCAGGGCGGATTCCGACTTGGAAAAGATGCGCCGGAGCTCCTTCCACATAACCCTTATCCTCGCTTGTTCTGAACGCGCGCTACGCTTCATTCCGGGATGCGTTTTACCGACACATATCATCATATTGTCAATTTTAAGATCGCGTTTGTCAAACCATCGAAAAAGAATCACAATGGGTCAACCTCGGAGGAGCCATGAACGCGATCATCGTTTTCGATTCCAAGCACGGAGCCACGGCGGATATCGCCGCGCGCATCGCGGAGAAGTTGGGGCCGGGCGTCAGCCTCGTGTACCTGCGGGACAAGGGAGCCGAGCGGGTCGATCTGGCCGACGCCGACCTCGTGGTGCTCGGCGGACCGGTGTACGCGGGATCGTGGTCCAAGCGGGCCGCGGCCTTCGCCCATCGCCGCGAGCGTGACCTCGCGGGCAAAGCCTTCGCCTATTTTTGCTGCGGGATGAACGTCGCGGAGGGCACCGCCGCGGCCGCGGCCGCCCTGCCCCGGAGCCTCGCCGAGAAGGCGGTCGCGGCGGCCAAGCTCGGCGGCGAAATCCGCTGGGAACGGATGAACTGGCTGGAGCGGGTGGTCATAAAGGCGATAACCGGCGGGCGGGGCGATCGTTCCGCGGCCGACCCCGCGGCGATAGACGCCTTCGCCGCGCGGGCCGCCGGAGCGGCTTCGGCAGCGGCGAAGTAAGGCCTACTGGTACATCACGAGGTAGGGGCGCGGGTTCAGGGCCATGACCTCCGCCGGAGGGATGAGCGGCTCGTCGTAGCCCGCGCCCGGTACGTTCGACTTGAAGAAGAGCTTGAAGCCCTTGATCGGCATGTTGGGCGCGCGCGCGTTGAAGTCGTACGACGACCGCTTCATCGCCGGCGGGCCGAAGCCGTCCGCGCAGTGCACCAGGCGCACCCGCGCGAAATCGGTGCGCACGCGCTCCCGTCCTAGGATCATCCTCCAGTTGAACTGGTGGATCACGAGCAGGCGTTCGCCCGGAAGCCCGTGCTCCTCCAGGTAGTCCTCGATGAGGCGTTGGGCTTCGTTCACTTCCTCCGCGGTCACCGAGCCTATCTCCACCATGGGTTGGGTGGTCCGCCACTCGGGATCCAACGCCAGGTGGACGTTCGGATACCGCAGGAAGGGCAGGATGCGGCGCGTCGCCTCCGCGACGGAATATTTCCCGATCTGATGGTCCACGAAGACGAGCATGTCGTTCTGCCGCGCGTATTCGATGTATTCCAAGAGCCTGGACTCGCGCAGGAACCCTATCTCGCCCTCCGGCCACACGGTTCCGTAGATGACGTAGAACGCTTTCTTCACGCCGCGCTCGCCGTTGACGCCGTCGTAGGCCGCGGCCCACTCGCCGAGCAAGCGGTCGAGCTCCGGGATGGGATGGACGCCGAGGATGCCCATGCGCTTGGAGATGGGGGAACCGTAAAAGGCGACGATGTCGTCGTTCAGCAAGACCGAGCGGTAATCCGATAGGCGGCGCTCGGCGCTCGCCGCCTCCAACTCCGAGGAGACCCAGTAGGGGCGGGAGCGGCTCTCCGCCTCCGCCCGATCCAAGCGGTCCAGGAAATAGGAGCGAGGGAAGGGCGGCTCGGGAGCGTCGTGGGGCCGGGGTACGTTCGCGGTGCGCGGCGGGGGTCCGCTCACCTCGGCCGCCGCGAACGGAGGTCTGCTCAAGCACGGGAGGAGCGTGACGAAGGCGAATACGGCGACCGAGGCGGCCCGTCGGCCGATGAGGCGATGCTGCATGGCGTACTCCGGAGGATGTCGTGCTCCTTATATCGGCGCGCGGCTCCGGAGACCTTATACATTCCGCGCGGACCTCATTCATTTACCTCGATATACATGAGCGGGGTGCGTATGGGCCACGACTCCCAATCCTTTCCGTTAGGCAGATTCGCGATCTGGACCTGGCACTGGACCGGGGACTTGAAGTAATCCATGATCCGACTCAGAGGGATCCGCACTTCCAGGAAACCGGGAGTCGGTTTGACGCTGAGGACGTTGTCCCCCTTATGCGTCCACTTCCGCGCACCCTCGTCCCAGATGCCGAAATAGCTACCGAATCCTTTCTCGTCCCGGGGACCCATCAAACCGATGTTGAGCCTGCGTCCTTTCTCGAACAGCAGGCCCAATTCGGCGCAGTACCGTTTGCCGACGCCCTTCGGAGCCTTGTCGAAGGGGTTTTGGTCGGCGAAATCGATGCGCCAATAAAGGAATCGCTTGTCGCGGCACATGGTCACCTTCGTGACCGCGTAGGCGGGATTGTAAAAGAAGCCGCCGCCCCGGAACGATCCCTCCACGATGGGCTCCAGGCCTTCCCAATCCGCCGCGTTTCCCCGGAGGGAGACGGTCCGGTTTGAAAGACGGATCGGGAAATCCTGGTGCCGCCCCCATTCCGCCGTTTCCACCTTGTCGGCGCTCGTGTTCGCCGCCATGGTTCGCGGTTTCTCCCCCGCTTTCTCAAACCTGATCAATACGAGGCCTTCCTTGACCATGACCTGGCCGAGGGGCGTCACGCCGACCTTCGCGTCGTCCACGTAGACCGTGTAGCCGTCCGGAACGTTGCGGAACCGGAGCGGCGCCGCGGCCGGACCGGCCACCGCCGCCGCGGCCCGGCCGAAGCCGTGGAATCCGCCGGCCAAGAAGACGATGCGCCGCCCCGCGGGCACTTCCAGTTCCTCCGCGTCCGCCGCGGCGGCCGCGTCCGCGGCCCGCGCGACCGCGACGGAAGCGCGCGAAACCGGAAGGAGTACGGGAAGCGCCGCCGCGGGTCCCCCGCCGACCGAGAATTCCGCGCCCGCGTCGGAGGACAACAGGACGGCCCGGCCCGAGCGCTTCGCCTCCGCCTCCAGGCCGGCGAATTTGACCCCCGCCTCCATCTGGGCCCCGAAGACCGTCCGGAGATCCCGCTCGAACTTCGCGGGATCGGCCGCGCGATGCGCGAAGAGGTCCCGCAGGGTGGCTATGGCCACCGCGTATTCGGCCTTCCGCTCCGGATCCAGATATCGGGAAAAGTCCAAGATCGATTCCACGAGGGCCACGCCGGCATCGTAGTCGGCCGCCGCGACCGCCCTGCCCGCGGCCATTTCCAGGAGGGTCGCGAGCAGGCTCGCGTTTTCTTCCACGCCGCGCTTCAGGGAGGCGGGATCGGGGTAGTCCTCCGCGGTGAGGTAGATGACGATGCTCCGATCGAGGAGGGCGGATTCGGGAGCCCAGGCCCGCTCCTCTATCGCGAACCGGTTCTTGAGGATCTTCCACTCGGCCTCGAGTTGCCGCGCCCTCTCCTGGTAGTCCGCGAGGCGGGGGCTGTAGGACACGTCCCGCAGCAAGCCGCCGAGGGTAGCCACCTGCTTCTCTACGGCGGCCGCGGCCGCCGGACTGCGCCGGGAGGAGCGGATCGACTCCTCGAGTCCCTCGATCCGCGCCTTCTCCGGCTCCGAGAGGTACGGCACCGCGAACGCCACCTCGTAGCGGCCGCCCTCGGCCACCTCCAGGCTCCTCCGCTCGATCTCGGCTTCCCCGAGCATCCGGCGCTGGACCACGGTGATCGTGTGCGGCCCCGCGAGGACGCGGCCCAGCTCGGCGAGGTCCTCCCCCGCCGCCATGCCGTCCAGGAAGACCTGGTACGTCCCCTTCTCGCCTCGGTTGACCAGGTCGACCGCGCCGAAGCCGATATGGCCGCCGGTGATCCCGCTCAGCGTCGCGAGGATGACGTCGTCCACCGCCTCGAAGAGGTCGAGCGAGGAGACGGGCTTGGACTCGCGCCGGATCGAGGTGGCGCCCTTCGCGCGGTCGTAGAGGGCGAGGCGGAATACGAGGGACTTGCCGGCCGCGGAGACGCCCCCGTACATGAGGTAGTCGGCCCGCTGCTCCAGCGCCGCGACCCGGAGCGCCTCCTCCGTACCGCCGACGAGGCGGGGGACGGTCTGGAGGTCGTAGAGGGCCAACTGGTGGAGGGTGAGCGCGAGGCTGCGCCCCGCGCCGGCGCAGACGGCGTCGTAGACGGGGCTGCCGGTCTCGTTGCCGAAGGCGAACACCGCCAGGCGCGGCCGTGAAACGGAAGGCGCGCCGAAACAGGTCACGCCGACGATCAGGAATTGGATGCAGGCGATGGATGAAAAGCAGAAGCGCACGGTTTTTCGCATGCTTCGGCTCCTTTTTATGGATTATAGCACGGGGCGGCCGGATGGCGAAAACCGCGGATGCCGGCTCCCTACGGATGAGGCGTCCTACGGATTAGGCGTCCAACGGACTAGGCGTCCTCGAGCTCCCGCTCCACCTCCGCGAGCCGCTTGTTGAGCGAATCGATGGTGCGCTCCAGGCGGATCTTTTCCTTTTCCAGGCGTTCGCGCGGATCCTCGGCGGGCGGCTTCCGCGCCGCCTGCATACGGACCTCGTCGGGGCTCTTGCCGGAAAGGAGGGCGCCCTCGGCGGCCATGCGCGTCTCCTCGTTCCGGATGCCCGCGACGATCTTCATGTTGTCGGCCCCCATGGAGGGATTCACGTTGTACTGGTAGATCTTCATCGCGGTGCGGGCCGCCACGCGGGGGATGCAGAGCACCCGGTCGACGTAGTCCTCGAAGCGCGCGCCGATGGTCTTGCAGAGCTCGTTCGCCTGGAGGAGGAGCTTCCCGAGTTCCTTGACGAGGGACCCGTTCTCGTAGAGGCAGGTCTTGCGGATGGTGTCGGTGAGCGCGGTCAGCTCCGGAGAGTCGGCGAAGACGTTCTTGTAGACGCCCTTCTCCTCGGCCTTCTGGAGGAGGCCGTGGAGGATGGCCCAAAACTCCGCCGTGTGGGACCGAGCCTTGAGCTTCCCGCCCTGGGCGCAGCAGTGCAGGTGGTGGGCATACTCGTGGACGGCCGTGTACATCAGCATGTTGTCGTCGCTGAAGTTCCGGTTGTGGATGAGTATCTCGCGGGTTTCCGGCTTGTAAAGGCCGTTCACCTTCTTGCTCTCCTTGCCGGAGAATATGACGGTGAAATCGAGGGAGGCGTCCTCCACGGAGAGGAGCAGCTCTTTGACGCGGTCCTGGTTCATGGTGCGGGATACTATCGGAGGGCGCCTATTTTTTCCAGGGCGAGGACGACCGCCGCGACGCAGGCGGTCTCGGTGCGGAGGGCCCGCGAGCCCATGGAAGCGCGGACGAACCGCGCGGCCTCCAGCGCTTCCCGTTCCCGGTCCGACCACCCGCGCTCCGACCCGACCGCGAGCACGATCTCGCCGCCTTCGTCGCCCCCGTCCGCGGGCCCGCGATCGTCGCCGAAATCGAGGGAGGGAAAGGAGGCGGCCGGGCGCACGTTGTCGGGCGCGACGAGGGCGCGCGGGGCGTCGCCCCACGGCCGCGCCGCGAGCCAGCTCCCGAGGCTCGGCCAGGTCGCGAGCGCCGGAAGGTTGGTGTCGCGGGCCTGCGCCGCCCCTTCGACCAAGGCCGAACGGGCCCCTCCGTCGGTGAGCAGGTTCGTGTCGCGGTAGGATTTTTCGCCGAGCTCCGTCCCCACGAGGTCGACGGCCCGGACGCCGAGGCTCGAAAGGTCGCGGAGCAGGCGGCGGAGCTGGATGGGACGGGGGAAACCGACCGCGACCCGCACGGGGAAGAGCGGCGGCGGCGCCTCGGTGAGGTCGAAGGATAGGCGCAGGGACCCGTCGGCCTCCACCGCCTCGATCCGGCCCGAGCCGCGCGGGCCGCCGACTATGCCGGCATCGAAGGAGTCGCCGGGCCCCTTATGGAGGACCTTCACGAGGTGGATCGCCCGCTCATCGCGCTTGGGGAGGAGGCGCCCCGCCTCGTCGGCCTCGAACAGGATGATGTTCACGCCCTCGGTATAGCACGAAACCCGTCGCCTTGACGTCACCCGACGCTCCGGCGATACTTCGCCGCATGAGCGCACGTAAGTTTCATCCGCCCCGCTTCGCCGACTCGGAAACCTTGCCCGGGAATCTCCAGGAAGCGGCTCGCATCGCGATCACCGATTCGCTCAAAGTCACGAGCGACGACTCCGTACTCATCGTCACCAACCCCGATCCTGAAGTCGCCCTGATTTCCAAGGCGCTCTACGACGCCGCCCTCGCCGCGGGCGGCCGACCGGTACTGGCGTTCCAGCCCGTCAAGACGCAGATGGATTTCGCGGAGGAGACCGTCATCGCCGCCTTCGGGGCTTCCCCCGACGTCTTCATCTCCCTGAGCGCGGAAAAGCTCGGCAAGGATCGGGTCGGCATCGCCAAGCCCTACGAGTACGACGGCAAGAGCTGGAACCACCTCTTCCATTTCCAACTCTACGGCGCCAAGACCTGCCGGTCCTTCTGGTCCCCGGGCACCACCCTGGAATCCTTCGTCCGCACGGTGCCCATCGATTACGCCGTGCTCGGGCGACGCTGCGCGGCCATCAAGGAAATCCTGGACGCGGCGATCTCCGTGCGCGTCACGGCCCCCGCGGGCACCGACGTCACGGTGGGGCTGGCCGGCCGGGAGGCGAAGCTCGACGACGGGGATTTCTCCGTCGGCGGCCGCGGCGGCAACCTCCCCGCGGGCGAAACCTTCATCAGCCCGGAGAACGGCACCGCCTCGGGCACGATCGCCTTCGACGGTTCCATCAGCCTCCACGACGGGGACATCCTCATCCGGACGCCCATCGTTTGCACCCTCGCCGAAGGATTCATCACCGATATCGAGGGCGGAGACGAGGCGACCGCCCTGCGGGAGGCCGTGGCGCTCGCGGAGCGGAACGCCTACGACTACGAGAAGACGGGCAAGTTGCCGGCGGGAGCGGGAGCCGAATACGCGCGGAACGCGCGTAACATCGGCGAACTCGGCATCGGGCTCAACCCCGCGGCGACGGTGACGGGCAACATGCTGGAGGACGAAAAGGCCTTCCGCACCTGCCACTTCGCCATCGGCCACAATTACGACGAAGACGCGCCCTCCCTCATCCACCTGGACGGCCTCGTGCGGTCGCCGACCATCGTGGCCCGTATGGCGGACGGAGCCGAAGTCGTCATAGAGCGGGACGGGGAGCTGGAGGGCCGGTTCCGGTAACCGCGCGCGGCGGGGGGCCGGCGCTCAGGCGAAACCGTTCAGTTCGGCGGCGAGGGCTTCCAGGGAATCGGAATCCAGCTCCGCGGTCGCCGCGCGGACCCTGCCGGCCCAGGAGCCGAGTACGGCCGAAGGGACTTCCGCGACCAGGCGCTCCGCGGCCTCGGCCAGGGCGATCCATTCGTCCACGACGAGCCCCGGCGAGAGCTCCTTGAAGATCGGCAGCAGGCGCGCGGCGATCGTTTCCGCGAGCCGCTCCGCGCGCTCCGCTCCCAGCTCGGCGCGGAGCGCATCGAAGGAAAGGCGATCGGCGCCCGCGGCGACGCCGCCGGTTCCGGAGGGAGCCGCGGCCGCCCCTGCCGCGGCGGCCTTCGCCACGGCGTCCAGGAGCCGCCCGCGGCTCACCGGTTTGGGCACCACGTCGGCCACCCCCTGCGTGACGAGCGCGGTGCAGGTCTCGTCGCGGAGGTCCGCGGTGACCGCGATCACGGGAATGGACGCGCCCGCGGGGCGCTTGCGCATGATGGAGAGGAAGGCGACGCAATCCATCGTGGGGATGCTTAGATCGAGGAGCACCACGTCCGGCCGCGCGAATTCCAGGAGGCGAAGTCCCTCGTTACCGCTTCCCCCCCGGCGCACCGCGGCTCCCCTTCCGCCGAGCAGGCGTTCCATGATGTCGGCGTTCTCGGCGTCATCCTCGATGATGAGGACCTTCACGCCGTCCAATCGCCGCTGTTCGCCGGAATCCGCGGGGGCGGGAGCGGAGGCGGTGGCGTCCATGCCGGGCAGGATGACCCAGAACGTGGAGCCGCCCTCCGCGTTGCTCCGCACGTTCACCGAACCGCCGAGGCCCTCGGCGAGCCGCTTCACGATGGAGAGCCCGAGCCCCGATCCCCCGTACAGGGCGCCCGTCCGCGGTTCCTGGTAGAAGGCCTCGAAGATGCGCTCGCGGCTCGCCTCGTCCAGGCCGGGGCCCGTATCCTCCACGCGGAGGATGAGGGTCGTACGCGCCTCCACGTCCGTCGACCGCGCGGAAGCCGGGGCCGGCACCGCGTCCACGCGGATGGAGACCTGCCCCCGCTCGGTGAATTTCACCGCGTTGCCGACCAGGTTCACGAGGATCTGGCGCACCTTCGTCTCGTCGCCGAGCACGTATTCGGGGACGGCCGCGTCCACGGTGGCGCAGAGGCTGAGCCCCTTCTGTTCCGCGCGGAGGCGGAACATGTCCACGAGTTCGGCGACCACCGTGACCATCGCGATCGGGGCGCGCCGCGTCGGCGTCTTTCCGGCCTCTATCCGCGACAGGTCTAGGGCGTCGTTGAGGAGCACGAGGAGATTGCGGCCGCTGCGCTCCACCGTCTCCACGAGCTGCTTCCGGGGGTCCCCTTCCATCGATTCGGCCAGGATGCCCGCGTACCCGAGCACCGCGTTCATCGGCGTACGGATCTCGTGGCTCAGGCTCGCGAGGAATTCGCTCTTCGCCAGGTTCGCGGCCTCGGCGGCGTTCTTGGCGGCCTGGAGATCCGCCTCGATGCGGCGGCGCTCCGCGAGCTCGGCCTCGGAAAGGCGGAGGCGCTGCCCCCGTCCCGACCAGGCGGTCAAGGCGCCGAAGGCGGCGAGCGCGAGCACGGCGTACAGGACGTAGGCCGCCGGGGTCACCCAGAACGGGGGAGAAACGCGGAGGTTGAGCACCGCGCCCGCCTCGTTCCAGACGCCCTGGCTGTTGCACGCCTTGACGCGGAACTGATAATTCCCGCCGGGTAGGTTGGTATAATTCGCGTACCGCCGGGTCCCCGGATCGATCCAGGCCTTGTCGAAGCCCTCCAACATGTAGAGGTACCGATTGGACTTGGGATCGTGGTAGTCCAACGCGGCGAATTCGATGGAGACGAAGTTCTCCCGCGGCGACAGGTCGATGCGCCTGACGTCGGCGGGGTCCTTGCCGAGGTCCACCTCGCGATCGAAAACCTTGAACGAGGTGATGCGGACCGGCGGCGCGTACCTGTCCCGGCGGAGATCGGGATTCGTGATCCGGTTGAGTCCCTCGGTACCGCCGAAAAAGAGCTCGCCGGCCGCGTTCTTGAAGCTCGCGTTCGTGAACTCCCACCCCTGGAGCCCGTCCGCGAGGTCCAGGTGCTTGATCTCCCGCGTCTCGGGGTCAAAGATGCAGAGCCCGTCGGTGGTGCCGAGCCAGAGCCTGCCGAGCTTGTCTTCCTGGATCGAAAGGATCGTGTCGTCGCTCAGCCCGTCTTCCTTGAGCACGTTGGCGAACCGGCCGGTATCGGGGTCCAGCAAGGAGAGGCCGCCCGAGGCGGTGCCGAACCAGAGCCGGCCCGCGGAGTCTTCCAGGAGGGAACGCACGGAATCGCTCGGGAGCGAGGTCGGATCGTCGTCGCGGTGCTTGTACTGGATGAAGCCGTCCTGGGCCGGGACGAAGCGATTGAGCCCGCTGTTCGTGCCGATCCAGACGCGCTCTTGGGAATCTACGAGGATACCGTACACGAGGTCGTCGCTGAGGCTCATCGGATACGCGGCGTTGCGGGCGTAGCGGCGCCGTTCCCCCGTGCGCGGATCGTAACGCTCCACGCCCTTGCGGTAGTACCCGTACCAGTACCGGCCCTGCCGATCTTGGGCGAGGGCGTATACGGTCATGTCAGCGAGCGGGCCGCCGCTTCCTTCGCCGCCGTGGATGGGGACGAACCGGTCGGATCGATCCTCGTAGCGGCAGAGGCCTTCGTTCGTCGCGACCCAGATGGTCCCGGCGGCATCCTCCATGATCGCGTTGACGATATCGTTGGACAGGCTACCCGCATCGCGGGGATCGTACCGGTACTGCTTGAAGGCGGCCGCGCCCGGGTCCAGCCGCGAGAGCCCGCCGTTGAACGTCCCGACCCAGAGCCTTCCCCGCGAATCCTCGAGCACGGCCATGACGGGCCCCTGCGTCAGGCTGCCCGGATCCGCGCCGTGGCGATAGAGCGCCACGCCGTCCAGACCGCGGTCCAGCTTGTTCAGGCCGTCGCCGTGGGTACCGATCCAGAGCAGTCCCGACGCGTCGACGAATAGGGAATAGATGACGTCGTGCGTGAGGGCGAAGGGCTCCTTCGGCGCGGCGCGGTAGGCGCGCCAGGTACCGTCGGCGACGTTCAGCTCGTAGAGGCCGCCGCCCCACGTGCCCGCGTAGACCGTGTCGGCCCCGTCCGTCACGAGGGTGTAGAGCCGGTTGTCCGGCAGGACCCAGGTCTTCGTTCGGCCGGTCGGGTCGATCCGCACCACGCCGCCGTCCCAACACGCGATCCAAACGGCGCCCGAGGGATCCTCGGCGAGCACCATGATCGTGTTCGAGGGCAGGCCGCCCGCGGGGACATACGGATGGAAGGCGTCTTTCTCGGGATCGTAGCGGAAAATGCCGCCGTACGTGCCGACCCATACGGTCCCGTCCCGCGTCTCCAGGATCGCGCGCACCGTGTCGTTCTCCGGAGCCCCGGAGAGCGGATCCTCGTCGCGATAGCGCCGGAAGGTGCCCCGTTCCTCGTCCATGAGGTTGAGGCCGTCGAGCGTGCCGACCCAAAGCCGCCCCTTCCGATCGCGGCGGATGGCCGTCACGACGTCGTGGGATATGCTCGTCGGATCGGCCGGGTCGTGCGCGTAGCGGGTGAAGCGGCGCGTGCGCGTGTCGAAGCGGTTGAGTCCGCGGTAGGTCCCCACCCAGAGCACGTCGTCCAGGTCCATCGCGAGGGTCTGCACCAGGTTGTGGGAGAGCGAGCGCGCGTTGAAGGGCTCGTTACGGTAGACCACGAAGGCGTTTCCGTCGTACCGCGCCAAACCGCCCTTCGTGCCGAACCAGAGGAAACCGCGGGAGTCCTGGACGATGCTCGACACGCTCTGGTTCATGAGCCCTTCCGCGCGGCCGACATGCCCGAACCGGACTTGCCGTTCCGAGCCGGGCAACGCGGAAGCGGACTGGGCCGCGGCGGACTGGGCCGCTGCGGGAGCGGGAAGGAGCGCGGACGCGCAGAGGGCGGCGATCGGGAAGAGGCGCGCGAAGTTCCGCCGAGCCCTAGCGACGACCGTCATCGACCGTCTCGTTGGGGAAGAGCACCGCGGCGCAATCCGGACAGAGCCCGTGGGAGAAGGTCGCGTTCGTATGCTCGGCGAGATAGCGTTCCACCTGCGTCCAATATCCTTGGTCGCTGCGGACGGATTTGCAGCGGGCGCAGATCGGGATGATGCCTTCCAGGGAGCGGACCTTTTCCAGGGCTTCCTTGAGTTCATCGTTGAGCTTGCGCTGCGCTTCCAAGGCGGTGCGGAGGGCGATGTGCGTCCGGACCCGGGCGCGGACCTCCGCGGCGTCGAAGGGTTTGGCGACGTAGTCCACGCCGCCGACCCCGAATCCGCGGATGCGGTCCTCGCGCTCGTTCCGGGCGGTCACGAAGATGACCGGCACGTCCGCCATGGGAGGATCGGCCCGCAGCCGTTCCAACGCGGTGAACCCGTCGAGGTCGGGCAGCATGACGTCCAGGAGTATGAGCGTGGGAGGGCGCCGCGCCGCGAGCTCGAAGAGCTCGGCGGCGTTGCGCGCGACGGCGAAGGAATAGCCGTCGTCTTTGAGGCAATGGTGCAATATGCGCACGTTTTCGTGTATGTCGTCGACGATAACGACGAAAGGCACATTGGAATCCATGGCGGTTGGTTCAGTATACCCCAAACGCCGCCCACCGCACAGACTATTTCGAGAAAATGTATAAAAGAGAGTTTTGTGACCCTCGGCGCTCCCTAGGCGAACAGCGCGGCGACCTCCTTCGCGTAGATCTCCACGACCTTGTGCCGCATCACTTCCTGCTTATGGGAGAGCTCCGTCCCGACCTCGAAGGGCTTCGGGATCAACTTGAACTTGAACACCCGCTCGAACGGCTTGAACCCCGTATGGGGACTCACGAGGTCGGCGATGTCGTTCGCGACGACCTCGATCACTTCGGGCTGCTGGAGGAGCGTCTCGTAGTCCACGATCGGGATGTTGTTCTCCTTGGCGAACGCCATCACCGCATCCTGCTTGGGCACCACGAGGGCGGCGAGGAACTTCTGGTCCTGTCCCACCACCATGCACTGGGCGACCCATTCGCTCTCGCGGATCTTCTCCTCTATCGGGGCCGGCTCCACGTTCTCTCCGCCGCGGAGCACGATCGTGTCCTTGGCGCGGCCGGTGATCTTGATCTCGTTGTCGTGCGTCATCATGCCGAGGTCGCCCGAATTGAACCACCCGTCCGCGGAGAGGACTTTGGCGGTGAGGTCGGGCCGCTTGAAGTACCCCTTCATGACCTGGCCGCCCTTGATCATGATGAGTCCCTTATGGCCCGGGGGCAGGGCCTTCCCGTCCTCGTCGATGATCTTGACCTCGGTGTCCAGGATGAGTTCGCCGACGCAGCCGGGGCGCGGATTCTTGGAACGGCGGACCGCGACGACCGGCGCGGTCTCGGTGAGCCCGTAGCCTTCCAGGAGAAGGATGCCGACGGCCCCGAAGAAGGAGTCCACCTGCGAAGGCAGCGCGCCGCCGCCGGAGATGCCCGCCTTGAACCGGCCGCCGAGCTTCGCCTTGATCTTGTTGAACACGAGGAGGTTGCCGAGGCCCTTCACGGGCGAGAGGAGCATCCAGGGCAGGAAGCCGAGGAGGGAATCGAGGAAGCGGATACGCCCGTGGAAATTCGGCACGAGGCCGAGCGTGAGGTTGCGCATGGACGCGTGGAGGGTGCCGACCGCGACGAAGAAGTCGAAGAGATGCTTCTTGATGCCGCCCGACTGCTTGATGTTGCGGTAGATGCCGTCGCGCACCGACTCCCAGATGCGGGGTACGCTCGCCATCCACTGCGGCCTGATGGCTTGCAGGTCCGCGAGCAGGACGGAGCCGATCGGCTTGGAGTAGGCGATGCCGCTCGCGAGGTAGGGCGCCACGTACTGCATGATGCGCTCGAAGCTGTGCCACACCGGCAGGACCGAGAGCCAGATATCGCCGGGTTTGATGTCGATGATGAGGGGCAGGCTCGGCAGCTGGTGGAGGAAATTCCCGTGGGAGAGCATGACGCCCTTGGGCTCGCCGGTGGTGCCGGACGTGAAGATGATGGTCGCGAGGTCATCCCGCTGGCCCTTGTCCATCTCCGCGTCGATCTCCTCCGGCTTCGCCGCCCTGCGCGCTTCGCCCTTCCGGACGACTTCCGCGTAATCCAGCACGGTCACGCCGGCCGCGGCCCCCTCCTTCCGGAGATCCTGGTCCACCGGATCGAAGAGGATGAGCGTCTTGAGGGCGGGGAGGTCCTGCTTGTGCATCAGGATCTTCTCCGCCTGCTTCCGGTTTTCCGCGAAGCTGATCCCGCAGTCGGAAAAACCGAGGATATAGGCGATCTCGCGATCGGTGGAGTCGCAGCCGCGGGGGACGTCCGCGGCGCCGATGGAGAGGATGCCGAGGTCGGTCACGAGCCACTCGGCGCGGTTGTCCGAAATGATCCCGACGTGGTCGCCGCGACCGGCCCCGAGTTCCAGAAGGCCGGCGCCCACCGCACGCAGCTCATCATAAAAGGCGCTGAACTTCTTCGGCTGAAAGACCCCGTTCGCGTCCTTGGTATACTGCGCGACCACGTCCGGATTGGCGAGCGCCCGATCGCGGATCATGAGGGGAAGGGTGCGGTCCATCTGTAATCTCCTTCGTTCGACACTATTCAGAGTTCCGTCAATATAACACAACTCGAATATTTGTCAAAAAGAAGTTGTCAGGTGGGTATGAAAAAGCCCCTCGGGAAAAGGAGGTGAGAAAAACCCGAGGGGCGACCTGAACAAGCGGCGGCTGCAGATGCAAAGATGAAAAGCTTCGACTGCCCGTTGGGGAACGGTGCTGATGTAAAACGATGTCGAATCACCGCAGGTTCAGGAACTGATTGCAATATATCAAATCTCTCTACGAACGTCAATAGATGAGGATTCTTTTTTACAAAAAATGGAGCCGCAGCACCAAACCCTGGTCGTAGTTGCCGAAACCGCGCCCGAAGATGTTCATGCCGCCCGGATGGACGGCTGCGTCCTTGACGCCGATCCGGACGCGGATGGAATGGTGCTCCGGAAGGGCGAGTTCGTCGAGCGTCACGTCGGAGACCCGCACGCCGTCCACGAAGGACCCCTCGTCGGTCACGATCCAATGCTTGAGCAGTCCGTACTGCGAGCCCTCCAGCTTCCACCAGGCGGGCGTGTACTTACCCCGGCGGTCGCCGAAATCGCCGGGAGAGGTCCAGGACCCGATCTCCACGTTGTTGATCCAGAGCGTGATGTCCGAAAGCCAGTTCTTGTTGGTTCCCGGCGTCTCGGAGGAGAGCTCCGCGCTGAGCTCGATGCGGCGGACCTTCTTGTCGTTGTAGATGGCGTTGTTCGGGAACTTGTACTCCACGTAGCCCGTTTCGCACCAGAGGAGGCCGGCGCGCATGCGCTCGGGCGTCAGGAAGGAATCGGGCACGTCGAGGTACCCGATGATGGAATCGGTGGAGCACAGGCCGCAGGGCGCGGTGACCTGGTAGCTGGTGAAGAGGCCGATGGGCATCTCCACCTCGATGATGCCGTCGGTCTTCTTCTCTTCGGGGAAACGGACGATCATCTCGTCGAACGCGACCGAGCAGAGCTTCTGGCTCCCCTTCCGGGCCTTGACCGTCTCCGCGGTGATGAGGCCGGCCTTCTCCAGGATGGAGATGTGGGTCGCCACGGTCGATTGGGGAAGATCGAGGTTTTCGGCGATCTCGTTGACGTTCAGTTTGCGCTTGGAGAGCAACGCCAGCATCTCCACGCGGGGCTCCGACGCGAGCGCCTTGAGGATCTCGATATCCTCGCAGGGGTTTATGATGAAGATTCTTCCGTCGTCATTCACACCGGAAATAATATCGGCAATAAACGATATATTACAAGTGACAGCGAGTAATTTTGCTATCGAATCGAGAAAATAACCTCAATATTTATCGTTCGTGATCGATATTCAAGGGAAAATTCTCTAAGAATTGTCGCGCCGAAGCCCGAAGGAACGACCAACCGGCACTATATACCCATATTTATTGATATGTAACTATATTATTTGACATCACTCAAAACGGGGACTACACTGCGCTTACACATTGCAGTGGGGCGGCCTTCCGGCTCCCCCGAAAGGAGAATCAATGATGAAGAAGACGATAGCTGCGGCGCTCGTCGTCGTCGCCCTCATGGCGTCGATGTCCTGCTCCAAGCCGAAACCGAAGGGACCGACCGAGCTCAGCCTCTGGACCTTCAACGAACTGCACCTCACGTTCTACCAGGCCATGGCCGAAGCGTGGAACGCCGCCAACCCCGACAAGCAGATCGCGCTCAAGGGCGAGGTGTTCCCCTACGAGGACATGCACACCAAGCTCCTCGTGGCCCTCCAGGCCGGAACCGGCGCCCCGGACATCTCCGACATCGAGATCAGCAAGTTCCCGAACTACCTCAAGGGCGACATCGCCCTCCTGCCGCTCAACGACGTGATCGATCCGGAGCGCGCGAACTTCGTGCAGGCCCGCCTCGCGATCTACGCCAAAGACGGCAAGAACTACGGCCTCCCCTTCCACGTCGGCGCCGAAGTCATGTATTACAACATGGACATCCTCAAGGCCGCGGGCGTGAACCCCGACGACATCGTCACCTGGGACGATTACGTCAAGGCCGGCCTCAAGGTCAAGAAAGCCACCGGCAAGCCGATGACCACCGTCGAGGTCACCGAGCAGTGGTCCTTCTGGCCGCTCATCTCCCAGCAGGGCTCGGACTTCCTGGACCAGGACGGCAACGTCATCCTGGACAACGAGACCAACATCAAGACCCTCCAGTTCCTGTACGACCTCCTGTGGACGAACAAAATCGCCGTGCCCGCTCCCGGCGGCTTCCACCACTCCGAGGAATACTACGGCTTCATGAACGGCGGCGGCGCGGCCTCCATCTGGATGCCGATGTGGTACATGGGCCGCTTCACCGATTACATGCCCGAACTCAAGGGCAAGATCGCCATCCGCCCGCTCCCCCGCTGGACGGCCGACGGCTTCCGCTCCGCCGGCATGGGCGGCACGGGCACCGCGGTCACCAAGCAGACCAAGAACCCCGAGCTCGCCAAGGCGTTCCTCATGTACGCCAAGGGCTCCAAGGAAGGCAACCTCCGCATCTGGAAGGACCTCGGCTTCGATCCGCCCCGCTGGGACGTCTGGTCCGATCCGGCCATGAAGGAGACGAACAAGTTCACGGAGTACTTCCAGAACGACGACATCTTCGGCATGCTCCTCCAGGTCAAGGACGAGATCAACCCGGTCCACATGGGTGAGAAGATCCCGCCGCTCATCGACAAGCTCAAAGCCACCGTCATGATCCAGGCCCTGCAGCAGAAGACGGCGACGCCGGCTCAGGCCCTCAAGGACGCCGCGGCCAGCCTCCGGTAATATCCGGGCGGAATAGCGCCCCGCTATTTCGCCCGTATATTCATCTTCCTTCCCGTCGTTAGCTTGGGGCTGTCCGGACGGATCGATCGATCCCTTCGGGCAGCCCTTTTAGGAGAGCGCCCTTAAGTGAAACGGAATAATTCCGCGCGGATAGCGCCCTACGTTTTCATCGCCCCCTTCCTGATCTCCCTCGTGCTTTTTTACCTCTATCCCGTGACGAGCACCGTGATCATGAGCTTCCAGGAACTCGTACCGGGGTCTGCCAAATTCATCGGATTGGAAAATTACCGCCGCCTCTGGAATCCCGATTTCAAGGCGGCGATTTGGAATAGCCTCCGGTATACCGTCTACACGATCGCCATCCTCATACCGATGCCGATGGTGCTCGCCGTCATCCTGAACCGCGGCGCGCAGCGGATCAACGCGATGTACCGCGCCTTCCTCTTCATGCCGAGCCTCGTCTCGGTGGTCGTGGCGGGCACGGTCATCCGGCTCCTCTTCGCGCAGGCGCCCCAGGGCTTCGTGAACACCATCGTCGGCGTCTTCGGCGTGGAGCCCCAGCAGTGGCTGCTCGGCGGTCCGAGCCAGGCGATGATCCTCCTGCTCTCCTTGGCGGTCTGGCGCTGGACCGGCGTCAACATCGTCTACTTCCTATCGGGCTTGCAGAACATCCCCGACGAACTCTACGAGGCGGCGGAGATAGACGGCGCCAGCGGCCTCCAGCGCTTCAGCCGCATAACCGTGCCGATGCTGAAGCCCACGACGATCTTCGTGACCACGATCAGCATCTTCGGCGGATTCGCCATGTTCGAAGAGAGCTTCATCCTCTGGTCGGGGAAACCTTCTCCGAACAATACGGGGCTCACCATGGTCGGCTACATCTACGACAAGGGCTTCCAGCAGGGCCTCCTGGGCATGGGATCGGCGATCGGCATCGTCCTGTTCATCATCGTGTTCAGCCTGAGCCTCATCCTGCTCAAGTCCTTCGGCTTCTTCGACACGGAGGACGCGCGATGATCACGAAGCGAACCAATTCCCTGCGCGCCCGGGACGGCCTGGCCTCCCTCGGCAAGAACCTCCTCATGGTCATCCTGTCGGTCATCTTCCTGTTCCCGATCTACGCGCTGTTCCTGGCCTCGTTCCGGCCTGGACGCGATCTCCTGCGCTGGGGCATCACCCTGTCCACCCTCGTCCCGAAGGGCCTGGACATCATGAACTACACGAGCCTCGTGACCGGAAAGGACGGCATCTACTTCCTCTGGTTCCGGAACAGCCTCCTGCTCCTGGTCCTCCAGACGGTCCTCTGCCTCTTCCTGTCCTCCTTCGTCGGCTACGGGATCGGCGCCTACCGCTTCAAAGGAAGAAACATCGTGAGCGCCTGCGTGATCTTCCTCATGATGGTGCCCCTCCAGATCCTGATCCTGCCGCTCTACAAGCTCATGATCGTCACGAAGCTCATGAACACCTATCCCGGCGTGTTCCTGCCCTTCATCGTGTCGCCCTTCGCCATCTTCTTCTTCCGGCAGTACGTGGTCGGTATCCCGAAGGATTTCATCGACGCGGGTCGCATCGACGGGCTCACGGAGTATTCGATCTTCTTCCGGATCATCGCGCCGCTCATGACCCCGGCCTTCGGGGCCATGGCGATCTTCACCGCGATGGCGAGCTGGAACAACTTCCTGTGGCCCCTCATCGTGCTCCGCACGGGCAACATGTTCACGCTGCCCATCGGACTCAACAGCCTCCTGAGCCCCTACGGCAACAACTACGACATACTCATCACGGGCGCCGCCACGGCGACGATCCCCATCATCATCATCTTCGTTTTCTTCCAGCGTTACTTCATCGCCGGCATGACCTCCGGCGGCGTTAAGGGTTAGAAGGCGAGCGCGCCGAAACAGCGTCGCGAGAGGAGAGAGTTACCATGAAAAGCAGCATCATACTGGACCGCGCGTTCCGCAAGGCCGTCGTCGACGAGCGACTCTTCGGTTCCTTCATCGAGCACCTGGGCCGCGCCGTCTACGGCGGCATCTACGAGCCCGGCCATCCCCAGGCCGACAAGCGCGGTTTCCGCAAGGACGTCCTCGCGCTCATCGACGAGCTCAAGGTACCCGTGATCCGGTACCCGGGCGGCAACTACGTCTCGGCCTTCCGCTGGGAGGATTCCGTGGGTCCCGTCGCGGAGCGGCCGCAACGGCTGGACCTGGCCTGGAGATCCACCGAGCCCAATTCGTTCGGACTCAGCGAGTTCATGAAGTGGTCCAAGGCGGCCGGGACCGAGACCATGATGGCCCTCAACCTCGGCACGCGCGGCATCGACGCGGCGCGCAACCTCGTGGAATACTGCAACCATCCGGGCGGGTCCTATTGGAGCGACCTCCGCAAGCAGCACGGCGACGCCGATCCCTTCGGCATCAAGCTCTGGTGCCTCGGCAACGAGATGGACGGTCCCTGGCAGGTCGGCCACAAGACGGCGGGCGAATACGGCGCCCTGGCCGCGGAAGTGGGAAAGGCGCTCAAGCTCTTCGACCCGAAGCTGGAGCTCGTGGCCTGCGGCAGCTCCAACGACCACATGCCGACCTTCGCCGAATGGGAGGCGACGGTCCTGGACCACTGCTACGACACGGTGGATTACCTGTCCATGCACTGCTACTACAAGAACCCGAAGGACGACCTGCCCACCTTCCTCGCGAGTTCGGTCGGCATGGATACCTTCATCGGCCAGGTGGCGAGCACCATCGACTACGTGAAGGCCAAGAAGCGGTCCAAGAAGACGATCAACATCTCCTTCGACGAATGGAACGTCTGGTTCCACTCCGAGGACCAGGACCGGAAGCAGGAGCCCTGGATCGTGGGGCCGCCGCTCCTGGAAGACATCTACACCTTCGAGGACGCGCTCGTGGTCGGCGGGCTCCTCAACTCGCTGCTCCGCAACGCGGACCGCGTGAAGATCGCGTGCCTGGCCCAGCTCGTGAACGTCATCGCCCCCATCATGACGCGGAACGGCGGCGGGGCGTGGCGGCAGACCATTTACTGGCCCTTCTACTACGCCTCCCGCTACGGCCGCGGCACCGTCCTGGACCTCCGCTGCGAGGTCCCGACCTACGAGACGGCGGCCTACGGCACGGTGCCCTACGCGGACACCACGGCCGTGTGGCACGAAGATTCGGGAGAGATCGACCTCTTCGTCGTGAACCGGTCCCTCACCGAGAAGATGGAGGTGGAGGCGCGGCTCGGCGGCTTCGTCGCTTCGGGGAAAGCGTACCGCTGCGCGGAGCACGTGGAGCTCCACCACGACGATATCAAGGCGATCAACACCGAATCCGCCCCGGACAACGTCGCGCCGCGCCAGGTGAACGTGGCGGCGAACGCGGTGGACGGCGAACGCTTCACGGCCGTCGCGGGCCCCCTCTCGTGGAACCTCTTCCGCCTCGTTCCGCGCTGATCCGGTTCCTCCGGGCGGCCGCGCGCTCGCGGGCGTGCGGCCGCTTCCCTTCCCCATACACCTCAGCGGAGGCCGACTATGGACCTGACGCTCAAGGCGGCGTTCGCCGCCGCGCTCTCCCTCGCCGCCCTCGCGCCGGCCGTCTTGCCGGGCTGCACGTTCCGCGGCGCGGGGGCGAAACCCGACTTATACGCGGAGCCCTGGACGCTCTCCGGCGACCTTGGCGCCCACGATCCGGTCATCGCTGCCGAGGGCGGGAAGTGGTACGTTTACTACACGGGGATCGGCATCCGGAGCAAGGTCTCCGCCGACGGCCGCGTTTGGGCGGAGGGACCCTCCCTCATCGACAAACTGCCGGCGTGGGTGGGCGACTATGTGCCGACGACGAGCCGGAACTTCTGGGCGCCGGACATCGCCCGGGTAAAGATCGGCGGGAAAGATCGATGGGCCCTCTTCTATTCGGTCTCCAGCTTCGGCAAGAATCGGTCCGTCATCGGCCTCGCGACGAACGAAACGCTCGATAGCTCATCCAAGCGGTACGCCTGGAAGGACGAAGGCCCCATCGTCTCGTCCAAGCTCGGCGACGACTACAACGCCATCGACCCCGCCTATGCGGAAGATGCGGAGGGGAAGCCCTACCTCGCCTTCGGCTCCTTCTGGGACGGCATCAAGCTCGTCGCCCTCGACCCGGCCACCCTCAAGCCGGCGGCCGGCGCGGAAATTCTGAGCCTCGCCCGTCGCGAAGGCGTCGGCGCGATCGAGGCGCCCTTCATCGTCCGCCGCGGGTCCTGGTACTACCTCTTCGTCTCCTTCGACTTCTGTTGCAGGAAGACCGAGAGCGACTACAAGATCGCCTACGGCCGCGCGGAGAAGATCGAGGGGCCCTACGCGGATAAGGCCGGCGTGCCGATGCGGGAAGGCGGAGGCACGATCCTGGACGCCGGGGACGAACGGCGCAAGGGGCCGGGCCACTGCGCGGTTTACCGGTCGGGCGACCAGGCCATCCTCGTGAACCACTTCTACGACGCGGAGAACCTGGGAAACGCGACCCTGCAGATCAGGCCGCTCCGCTTCGACGCGGACGGCTGGCCGACGCTGTAGACGCCGTCCGGCTAGTCCGCCCGGCCTTCCTTCCGCCGCTCCACGACTTCGCGCACGCGCCGATCGAACTCCGGGTATTTATCGCGGAGCGCGTCGAAGTCGGCCTTGTCGAGCCGATAGCCGGTGCTGTAGGAGACGGAGACGACGCTCGCGTTCCGGTGGAGGTTCTCCACGAGGGCGGTCTCGCCGAAGGGGGAACCCGATCCGATCCGCGCCACTTCCGCGCCGTTCGCCAGGACGCGGACCTCGCCGGAGGTGAGGAAGTACATGCAGTCGCCGAACTCGCCCTGGCGGATGACGTGCTCGTCGGGCAGGAAGACGAGGGGGCGGAGGAGCTGGACCAGCTCGCGGATGAAGAGCTCGTCCGCCCCGCGGAACATCTCCACGCGGTCCAGCAAGCCCCGGTTCAGGAAGAGGAGGATCTCCTGCCCCAGGTTGCGCGGGATGTCCTGGAGGACGCTCGTCGCGCTCACGCCGCGCTGCTCCGACCAGAGGTAGGAGTAGTAGTCGCGCACGCGCTCCTGCAGGTCGTTCGGGATGCGCTGCGCGTGGAGGTACGCGTTCACCTCGTCCAGGCGCCGCTGGTAGGCGCTCCGCGCGACGTCGAGGTTGGAAACGAGGCTCGACACGTTCGCGATGACGTAGGAGAACATGCCGACGCCGAAGAGCTGGGCGAACACCGTGTAGACGATCTGCGCGTTGCGGTCGTGGTCGGGGACGTAATCGCCGTAGCCGATCGTGGAGAGGGTCGTGGTGGTCCAGTAGAGCGCGCGGAGGTACTGGTCGAACGAGGGCCGATCGGCCTCGGACGCGCCGATGACGATCCAGCCGAGCGCCATAAGGTGCAGGGCCATGGCGAGCCAATAGGCGAACATGATGAGCCGCCGGAGGGCGGGGATGATCCTGAGGGATTCTTGGAGCTCGCCGAAGATGCGTCCGGCCTTGGCCAGTTTGATGAGCGTCATCGACTGGAGGAAGAGGACGACGTTGGCCCATGCCGGATCGGAGGGAGACGCGCCGAAAAGCCAGAGCACGATGAGTTCGAACGGTAAGGCCGCGAGCGCATCCACCGCGAACCATCCCCGGAGGTAATGGGCCGCGATCGCGCCGCCCGCGTCGATGCGGCGATGTCCCGATTTCACGCGCGTCAGGAAGTTGGCGAAGATGTCCAGGACGAAGAGGAGGTTGAGGGCGTAGTAGAACGCGTCGGCGGAGAAATCGCGGAATACCAGCCGGTACGTGATGATGACGAGGAAGGCCAGGATGGAGCCCAGCATGAGGATGTTCCACGCTATCCGCACCGGATGGTTGTGGGGGATGGTCCGCATATCCTTCAGTATCGGTAGGTCGGCGACTGGAAAGAAGGCGGCATTATACTATGCTTTGGCAAGCGCGCATCGACCGGAGAAGACGTATGACCGCAAAGCAATTGATCGAACGACTCCGTGAATTTCCCGCGAACCGGCCCGTACTCGCCTTTTCGTCCAACCCGGAGAAGTGGGAGCAGATAGAAGACGTCCAGCGCTTCGACCTCGTGCAGGCGCGGTACGGATATTCCCTCAACGGGGTTTCCTTTCCCCCGGACGGCGGGGACGGCGCCGCGTTCATCGTGATAGCCACCGGCATGCGGCGGGGCCTCGTCGCCGCCGAGGCGATCGCGGCCCTCGAGTCTTTCGAGGGCGGGTTCCCGGTGGTCTTCGATCCCTACGGGGCCAGCGCGGCCCACCGTTTCGTGGAAGTCACCGAGATCAAGTCCGAACGCTTCGGCGTCATCAAACGCAGTTTCCGCGACCTCCAGGACGGGAGGGATTTCGTCGACGACGTCTACGTGGAGAACCCCCAGCAGGGCATGCACATGCTGCTGCTCTGGGGTTAGGGCCGATCGCGGCGAGGGAGCCGGGCTAGGATAGGTTGCGCCGCCGGTACTCCGCCGGAGACGCGTCCATGAGTTTCCTGAAATAACGGTTGAAGAACGAGAGGTTGTTGTAGCCCACCGCGAAGGCTATCTCGCTGACGGTCAAGTCGCTCTCCTTGAGGAGCGCGCAGGCTTCCGCGATCCGCCGCGCGTTCACGTCTTCGAAGAGGCAGCGGCCCGTCATTTTCTTGAAGGAGCGGGACAGGTAGGACGGGCTGTAGCCGAGTTCCGCGGCCATGGCCTCGAGCGAAAGGGGCTCGCGGAAGCGGAGCTTGAGGTACTCGAGGATGGCCTCCGCATCGGCCGCGCGGGGGCCGCGGTCGGGCCGGCCCGCCGCGCCCGGCGTGTCCTCATCGGCGCGGACGAAGCGACGCAGGGCGCGGAGCAGCCCCGTCGCCTTGACCGCGACGAGGTCCGGCCCGCCCCTCCGCAAGCCGTTCGCGAGATCGGCCAGCTCGTCGAAGAGTTCCCGGTACTTCGCGGATTCGGCCGCGGGAAGCCGCACGAAGGCAGGACGCAGGGGATCGAGGAGAGCGTCGGGGGCGAGGCTGCGGCGTATCGCGGCTTCCAGCCGGGGCGAAAAAGCGAGGAGTATCCCGACCGCGGCTTCCGGCCGCGTCGTCCGCCCGCCGCCGGGCACGGATACCACGAGGGGAGCCTCATAGCGGGACAGTCCCTCCCGGAGCCTCCGGTACCACCGCCCCCGCTCCACGATGACCAGCCTCCGCCGGTCGCCGTGGAGCGCGAACGAGTCGTCGAGGGAGCCGCGCGCCGCCTCCAGCGGGAGACCGAATTCCATATGCGGCCTAGCTTCTCTCGCCGAGGATCTCCGCGATGGTCGCGGCCGTCGCCGGCGCGGCGCTCTTCCGCATCTCCGCCAGGTGGTCCGCCCCGCCCCGCGCGTCGACGCGCTCTCCCCGGCCGAGGTCGGTCCTCCGACGGAGGGTCGATTCCAGTTCCGCGATCAGGAGCGGCGACGCGGGGCCCAGCCGGGCGATACGCCGCGCGACTTCTCCCTGGAGCCCCGCGGGAAGCAGGGACAGGAGGTCGCCCGCGGTCGCGCCGTCCACGGCGGAGAGGACGACGGCCGAGGTCTGCGGATGTTCGTCCGCGAGGAAGGCGGCGAGCCGGCGGCGATCGAGGCCCGCGGCGAAGGCCAGCGGGCCGTCTCCGCCCTCTTCTCCGCGCGCGCCCGCTTCCTCGCCGAAGTAGGCCCGATCGGCGAGTTCGTCCTGCCGAGCCGAGATATCCTCGAGCCGCCGTTCCATCCGCTTGAGCGACGCTTCCACGCCCGCGGCTATCACCGCGACCGGGCCCGCCGCGTCGCCTGCGGCGCGGCCGCGCTCGCCGTCCCGGGTTCCCGGCGCCGCGAGCGCGGAACCGCGAACGGAAGTCGAGGTGACGACGTAGGAGCCTCCGTCCCCCTTCCGCGGCCGCTCCATGCGGAGGAGCGGCTTTCCGCCCACCTCGAACAGGAGCGTTCCGTCCCGGCTCTCCGCGAGCGGCAGGAGATCGCCCGGTTTGAGCGCGTGGAGCCGCGCGAGCGAAAGCTCGCCCGCCTCGTAGTACAGGCTCGCGGGGAGCGGGATGCGATCCAGGGCCGCGGGCGAGGAGGGGCCGGTCGAGGCTCGCTTGCGGGGCGCGTAGTATCGTTCGGCCGTCAGTTTCGGGATGATGGGCTCCAGGAACAGGAACGGCAGGGCGAAGGTGATTTCCCCCTTGGCCGCGCCGACCGTACAGTCGAAGGCCACCAAGACGATCATCTCGCTGTCGTTCACCACCCGGATGTCGCGCGATCCGCTCGGCCGGAGCCCCTCGAGGCGGCCTTCCGCGTCGAGTATCGGCCTCCATGCCTCGGCGAGGTCCTCGACGAGGCGCGACCACACGGAGCCGAGGACTTCGCGCTCAAGGTCGGTGACGCCGCGGCGCCCCGGCGCGTCCGCCGCCGGCCGCGCGGCGCCGTCCGCGGGACGGGTGTCCGGAGCGTTCCCGGCCGATGCCGGCGTCAGCCGTTCGGTCGGCGGGAGCGCGCCGCCGAGGAGTTCGATGACCGCTGCGGCAACGGCCTCGTCCATGGAAAACACGAAGCTGCCCGGCAGCGGAGCGAGGGACGCCGTGCCGAAGACGGAGGTCTCGCCCACGAGGTCCTGGTACTCGCCGAAATTGAGCTGATCCACGGCCCGGATGCGGAGGACGCACGGGAACCGGCAGAGGGCGGACAGCGTCGCGGAGTTCGCGCGGGCGAGCGCCTCGTGGATGACGGAGACGGTCCGCAGCTCATCGCGGGAGAATTTATCCGGTCGCCAGAAGTCGTAGCGTTTTACCGCGACGACGCGGTCCGAGCGCATGGTGGAAGCGAGGATGCCGCGGGCGGCGATCTTCGATTCTTCATTCATGGCCGCCTCGCGGGTCCAGGAACCGGGTCACGCGGATGCCGAAATTCTCGTCGATGATGACCACCTCGCCTTTCGCGATCGGCTGCCCCGCCACGAGGAGGTCCACGGGTTCCCCGGCGATGCTCTTGAGCTGGACGATGGAGCCCTCCCCCATCGCGGCCAGTTCGGCGACGCTGATCTCGGTCTCGCCGATCACCACGCTCAGCGGTACCTTCACGTCGCGCAACGTAGTGTCGCTCATCGGTCGGCCTCCCCATCGGCGGCCGCGCCGAGCGCGTCCACCTTGAAAAAAAGCTTACCGCCTTTGCGGACCACGCGGCCGCGCGCCAAGACCGTTCCGGAGACTTCGAGTCCCGCGGCCTCTTCCCCGCGTCCCCCGAAGCCGCCGCGTCGGGAGTCGGCCGCGGCGGAAGCCGGCGTATAGGTTCCCGCCTCGGCGATGGAGCGGACCTCGGCCAACGAGTGGACGCCGCGACCCACCACCGCCCGCACGGGAAGCCGCACGCGGGCGGCGATCGGACTCTCCTGCAAGAACGTACGTATGTCCATGGATTCTCTCCTCATGGACGCTATTGTACGCCCGGCCGCCGCGAGATGCCGACACTATCTTGTCCTACCCGCATTAACGCCGCCTTAACGCCTCCCGTCGTTTCCTTAACGCCGCCCATACGGCGCGGTTCGGCGGCCGCGCGTACCTTAGTGGCGGAGGCTAAACATGATCCTTTCCGTCACGGTCGCCGCGGCCGCCATCGCGGTCTACCTCGTCTACGTCCTGTTCAACCCCGAACGGTTCTAGGAGGCTTCGATGAATCACCATGAAGTCCTTTACGTACTAGCCTTCCTCCTCTGCGCCTTCGCCCCGGCGCCCTTCCTCGGGCGCTTCATGGCGAAGGCGTACCGGGGCGAACGCCACCTTCTCTCCTTCCTCGCGCCCGCCGAGCGCGCCCTCTACGCGGCGGCCGGCGTCCGAAGCGACGAGTCGATGAGCTGGAAGGGCTACATCGGCGCCCTCCTGGCCTTCAACGCGGTCGGCATCGCGACCCTGTACGCCATCCTCGTCTTCCAGGGCTACCTACCCTTCAACCCGCGGGGCTTCCCCGGCATGGGCGCGGCCCTCGCCTTCAACACCGCCGTCTCCTTCGTCACGAACACGAACTGGCAGGCCTACTCGGGCGAGGCGTCCCTCTCCTACCTGAGCCAGGCCGCCGGACTGGCGGTCCACAACTTCCTGAGCGCCGCCACGGGCATGGCCGTTATCCTGCCCTTGGCCCGGATCTTCGCAGCCAAGGATTCCAAGACCCTGCACTGGGCCTTCGAGCGCTTCGCCGTACGGTCGCGCAAGGCCGAGGCCGCCGACGGCAGGATATCCGAACCGGAGACGGTCCATCGGCCGGTCCGGCCCGGGAATTTCTGGGTGGACCTGACGCGGTCCACACTCTACGTCCTGCTCCCGCTGTCCATCGTCTACGCGGTCTTCCTCCTGAGCCAGGGCGTGCCCCAATCGTTCGGAGACTACGTCCAGGCGACGACCTTGGACGGCGGCGCGCAGATCATACCCCAAGGGCCCGCGGCTTCGCAGATCGCGATCAAGATGCTCGGCTCCAACGGCGGCGGCTTCTTCGGCGTCAACTCCGCGCATCCCCTGGAGAACCCGACGCCGCTGTCGAATTTCGTCGAGCTCGTCTCCATCCTTCTCTTGCCGGCCGCCATGCCCTTCCTCTTCGGCGAACTCATCGGCCGGCGTCGGCAAGGGGCGGCCCTCTTCGGCGCCATGGCCATACTCTTCGCGCTCGGCACGATCGTCGCCGTCGCCGCGGAGCGGCCGGAAGCGGCGACGGTATGGGAAGGCAAGGAGATCCGGATCGGCGTCCTCGCCTCCACGCTCTGGGCCGCCGCGACTACGGCGGTTTCCAACGGCTCGGTCGCCGCGATGCACGCCTCCATGTCGCCGCTCGCGGGCCTGGTCGAGCTCGTCAACATGATGCTCGGCGAGGTGGTCTTCGGCGGCGTGGGGGCGGGCCTGTACGGTCTCTTCGTCTTCGCCCTGCTCACCGTCTTCATCGCCGGACTCATGGTCGGGCGCGGCCCGGAATTCCTCGGGAAGAAGATCGAGGCGAGGGAGGTTCAGCTCGCGATGGTCGCGGTCATCCTCCCCTCCTTCGTCATCCTCGGCGGCGCGAGCCTGGCCCTCCTCGTTCCCGAAGGCAGGGCTGCCGTCCTCAACGCCGGCCCGCGCGGCTTATCGGAAGTCCTCTACGCTTTCTCTTCAGCCGCCGGGAACAACGGGTCGGCCTTCGCCGGTCTCGCGGCAGGGAAATCCTTCTACTGCGTCGCCCTCGGCGTCGCGATGTTGATCGGACGCTTCGGCGTCATCGTCCCGGTCCTCCTCATCGGAGCGTCCCTGTCCGTGAAGAAAACGGTCCCGGCGGGCGCGGGCACGTTCCGGACCGATACGACGCTCTTCGCAGGCCTGCTCGCGGCCATCGTCCTCATCGTCGGCGGACTCACGTTCTTCCCGGCGCTCACCCTCGGTCCCGTGGTGGAGCATTTCCTCCTCGCCGCGGGCGTCTCTTCTAGGAGATCTTCATGCGTACGACTCCCTCGCTCTTCGACGGCGCGCTGCTCAAGAAAGCCGTCATGGCTTCCTTCGCGAAGCTCGATCCGCGGCGGCAGCTCCGCAATCCGGTCATGTTCGTCGTCTATATCGGCTCGATCTACTGTACCGCGGCCCTCGCCTTCCGCGCCGCGGGGGGGACGGCGAGCACGGGTCTCCCGCTCGGCCTCTTCGCCTCCCTCGCCGCCTGGCTCTGGTTCACGGTCCTCTTCGCCAACTTCGCGGAGAGCGTCGCGGAGGTCCAGGGAAAGGCGCGCGCCGACTCGCTCCGGGCGATGCGGCGCGATACGGCGGCCAAGCGGCTCCTCCCTTCCGGAGGCACGGAGCTCGTGAACGCCGCCGCCTTGGCGCCGGACGACCGAGTCGTCTGCGAGCCCGGCGACACGATTCCCGCGGACGGCCAGGTCGTGGAGGGCATCGCCACGGTGGACGAGTCGGCCGTGACCGGCGAATCGGCGCCCGTCATCCGCGAGTCGGGCGGCGACCGCGACGCGGTCACCGGCGGGACGAAAGTCATCTCCGACCGCATCGTCATGCGCGTCACGAGCGGACCGGGGGCCGGGTTCCTGGACCGCATGATTTCCCTCATCGAGGGGGCTTCCCGCCGGAAGACGCCGGGCGAGATAGCCCTCACCATCCTGCTCGCCGCCCTCACCCTCATATTCCTTGTCGCGGTCGCGAGCCTCCCCGTCTTCGCGTCCTGGGCCTCGGGGGACAGAGCTCCGATTCCCCCCGAGCTCCTCATCGCCCTCCTGGTCTGCCTCATTCCCACGACCATCGGCGGCCTCATCTCGGCGATCGGCATCTCGGGCATCGCGCGGCTCCTCGTGCGCAACGTGGTCGCGACCTCCGGCCGCGCCGTGGAGGCGGCGGGGGACGTGGACGTCCTGCTCCTGGACAAGACCGGCACCATCACGCTCGGCAACCGCATGGCGGTCCAATTCCTCCCGGCGGCCGGCGTATCCGAACGGGATCTCGCCGAAGCCGCCCAGATCGCGTCGCTGGCCGACGAGACGCCCGAGGGGCGATCCATCGTCGTGCTCGCCAAGAACCAATACGGCCTCCGCTCCGCCGTTCCGGCCGGGGAACGCTTCATCCCCTTCACCGCGGCGTCCCGCATGAGCGGCGTGGACTTCCAAACGGGCGAGGAACCGATCCGCAAGGGCGCCGCCGAGGCGGTACGATCGTGGGTCGCCGAGCGCGGAGCGCGCTTTCCCGCGGAGGTGGACCGGGCTGCCGAAGCCGTCTCCAAGGAAGGCGGGACGCCCCTCGTGGTCGCGCGGGGCGGGCGGGTCCTGGGCGTAGTCAGGCTCAAGGACGTCGTCAAGGGCGGCATCCGCGAGCGCTTCGGCCGGCTACGCTCCATGGGGATCCGCCCCGTCATGATCACCGGCGACAACGCGCTCACCGCCGCGGCCATCGCCGCGGAAGCCGGCGTGGACGACTACGTCGCCGAGGCGCGCCCCGAGGCCAAGCTCGAGCGCATCAGGAAGGAGCAGGCCGAAGGACGCGTGGTGGCCATGATCGGCGACGGCACGAACGACGCGCCGGCCCTGGCCCAGGCCGACGTCGGCGTCGCCATGGCCGCGGGGACGCAGACCGCGCGCGAAGCCGGCAACATGGTCGACTTCGACAACAATCCGACGAAGCTCCTCGATATCGTGGAGATCGGCAAACAGATGCTCATGACCCGCGGGGCGCTCACGACCTTCTCCATCGCGAACGACGTGGCCAAGTACTTCGCCATCCTGCCCGCCCTCTTCCTGGGGTTGTACGCCGCCGGCGGGAAGCCGGGGCCGCTCGCCGCCCTCGATATCATGCACCTCGGCTCCCCGGAGAGCGCGATCCTTTCGGCGGTGATCTTCAACGCCCTCATCATCGTCGCCCTCATTCCCCTGGCCCTCCGCGGCGTCCCCTACGAGCCCGCCGGCGCCGACGCCGTGCTCTCCCGCAACCTGCTCATCTACGGGCTCGGCGGCCTCATCGCGCCCTTCCCGGGCATCAAGCTGATCGATATGGTCCTCGCCGCCCTCGGCATGGCCTAAGGCCGGCCCAAGGAGATTCGATATGCGAACCCTGTTCGTTTCCGTTAGAATGATCCTCGTCATGACGATCGTCCTCGGCGTCGCCTATCCCGCCCTCGTCGGACTCTTCGGCGTCGGACCCTTCTCCGCCCAGGCGCGCGGGAGCCTGGTCGTGGATCCCGACGGCCGCGGCCGCGGCTCCGCCCTGCTCGCCCAGCCGGAGGGGCGGCGCGGACGCTTCCGCCCCCGGCCGAGCGCCGCGGCCTGGGAC
>JAEXTK010000306.1 GCA_023406985.1 Spirochaetota bacterium
GCGGTGGACACCACCGCCGCCGGAGACCTCTTCCACGGCGCCTTCGCCTACGGCCTCCTGACCGAACGCTCCCCCGACCGCGCCCTCCTCTGGGCCACCGCCGCCGCCGGCCTTTCCGTTAGGCGGCAGGGCGGCCGCGCCTCCATCCCGAGCCTGGAGGAGACGAGAGAGATTATCGAAAGGGGATTGGTATCGATAGAGGATGACTGACGTTAGTGTCGCGAAGCTTTGGGAAGAAATGCCCCATTACCCAGAGCGGCACGGACCGCCTGCCCGCCAGGCCGTTTCAGGAGTGGGGGTGCCGGAGGACCCCGCAGCGGGCCGCGTCGATTCACGCTTCCCGATCAGCAGCTAGAGACGATCGCCATGGATGTCGTTCACGCGAGGAGACCGCAGGCAGGGGGAGCGGCGTTGGTGAATCGCACCCTTTGCGTCGTAAGCGGAACGCGCGCTGTTCCTGATCGTCAGCATGAGGGTGACCGATAAATACGCCCCGGCCCCGCCCGAGGCATATTTATCGGCCGGGCCCTCATGCTGCGACGAAGCCTGCGCGCGTTCCGTGTATTCGGTAAGGGGCGCTCCCCCTCTCTAGAAATCCTTGTCCGCTTTCTTCTCGAAGTGCGAGAATTCCATGGCGAACGTCGCGGCGGCATCCATGCCGCGGGAGAACGCGGACGAACCAGAGATTCGTCTTTCGCGTTCTCCATGACCGGGAACCAGCGGCCATCCATGGCCGCCCGAGGCCGCGCGAAGGTTAAAAGTCTTTGTCGGATTTTTTTTCGAAGTGGCTGAATTCCATAGCGAACGTCGCGCGGCCTTGGCTGACCGAGCGGAGCGCCGTCATGAAGCCGAACATCTTGGCCATGGGGGCCTGGGCTTTCACGTGGTCGATGGTGGGCCGGCTGTCCATGCTCTGGACGAGGCCGCCGCGCTGGACCACGAGGCTGATGACGTCTCCGACGAAGTCTTTCGGGGAGAGGAGGTCGACGGCCATGATGGGCTCCAGGAGGATGGGGGCCGCCTGGCGGCAGGCCTCGTCGTAGCCGAGGCTCGCGCAGGCCTCGAAGGCGAACTCGGTGCCGGTCAGGTCCGAATAGTCGAGGCCGACGAGGGTGACGCCCACGTCGATGCAAGGGTAGCCGAGCACGATGCCGGAGGGGAAGGCGTTGGTCACGCCCCGCTCGATCGCGTCGAAGATCTCCTCGGGGGCGGCCGTCTTCTTGACCGCATTCGTGTAGCGGTTGCCGGAGCCGCGGGGGAGCGGTTCCACGCGGAGGGTGACGGAGGCGGCGTTCTCCTTGCCGGCGAGGACCTTGGAGAAGGTCTCCTTGCGCTCCACGGCCTTGGACACGGACTCGCGGTAGGTGACCTGGGGATTGCCGACTTTGGCGCCGACCTTGTACTCCTTGAGGATGCGGGTCACGAGGACGTCCAGGTGGAGCTCGCCCATGCCGGAGATGAGGAGCTGGCCGGTCTCGTCGTCCTCCTTCGTGGTGAAGGTGGGATCTTCCTTGGAGAGGATCTCGAGGACTTCCTTGAGTTTCTCCTGCTCGGATTGGGTCTTCGGTTCGATGGCCACCGAGATGACGGGCTCGGGAAAATGCATCTTCTCCAGGAGGACGGGCCAGCCTTCGCTGCCGATGGTGTCGCCGGTCTGGGCCATCTTCATGCCGATGATGACGGCGATGTCGCCCGCGTTCACCTCGTCCATGGGCTCGCTCTTGTTGGAGTGCATGCGGAGGATGCGGTTGGCCCGCTCCCGCTTCTTCTTGCCGACGTTGTAGACGACGGAGCCCGACTTGAGGCTGCCCGAATACATGCGCACGTAGCAGAGGCTGCCCGCCTCGCGGTCGTATTGGATCTTGAACACGAGGCCGAGGGGGGTCGCTGCCGGGTCGCAGGGGACCTGGATCTCCTCCTCTTTCTTGAGGTGGTGGCCGAGGGCGGGCGCGACCTCGTCGGGGGCGGGCAGGAAGTCGACCACCGCGTCGATGAGAGGCTGCACGCCCATGTTGCGGCGGGAGGCCCCGCAGAGCACCGGCACGAGTTCCCGCTCGAGCGTGGCCTTGCGGAGTTCCGACCGGATGAGATCCGCGGGTATCGCCTCGCCGCCGAGGTAGAGCTCGGTGATCGCGTCCGAACGGGAGGAGATCGCGTCCAGGAGCTTATCTCGCCACTCGTGCGCGAGGGCGGCCCGTTCGTCCGCGATCGGCGCGTACTCCATGCGCTCGCCGTCGGTGCCGGCGTCCCAGCGGATCTCCCGCATCTCGATGAGGTCGATCACGCCGGAAAAGGCGCTCTCCTTGCCGATGGGGATCTGGACCGGGACGGGATGCGCCCCCAGTTTGGCCGCTATATCGGCGACGACCTGGAAGAAGTCCGCGCCGACGCGGTCCATCTTGTTGACGAAGCCGATACGGGGGACCTTGTAGCGGTCCGCCTGGTGCCAGACCGTCTCCGTCTGGGGTTCCACGCCGCCGACGGCGCAGAAGACGCCGACCGCGCCGTCGAGCACGCGGAGGGAACGTTCGACTTCGGCCGTGAAGTCCACGTGGCCGGGGGTATCGATGATGTTGATCTGATGGCCGCGCCAATAGGTGGTCGTGGCCGCGCTCTGGATGGTGATGCCGCGCTCCTGCTCCTGCTCCATCCAGTCCATGGTCGCTTCGCCGTCGTCCACCTCGCCGATCTTGTGGCTCTTGCCGGTATAGTAGAGGATACGCTCGGTGGTGGTGGTCTTCCCGGCGTCGATATGGGCCATGATGCCGATGTTGCGCATGCGATCGAGCATTTCTCTCAACTCCTGAAACGAAAAAGCCGCCGCGGCGGCGCTGGTGAGGCTTGACGCTCAATGATAGCCGGAATCGGTCCCTTTACGCAACCGCGTCCAGTGTCGCGAAGCTTTGGGAAGCGCTAGAGCCGGAACAGCTTCCGGAGCGAGGCGCGGTGCACGATGCGGTAGTGGAGGTAGAAGAGCATGCCCGCCGTCGGGACGAGGGCGAAGGCGACCACCGCCGACCAGTCGAAGGAGAGGCGGCGCAGGAGGTTCAGGTCGAGGATGGCCTCGAGCCCCGCGCAGAAGGCGGCGATGCCGGCGAGGGAGACCGCCACCATGTTGAGGCCTTTGCGGCGGAGGGCGGCACCGATGCCGCCGACGCCGGCGATGCAGCCTTCCGCGAGCAGGACGATGGGCATGCCGAAGGGGAGGAACCACCGGATGCGGCCGTCGAAGACGTCGAGGAGGAACACGAGGAGGAGCGCGGAAGGGGCCAAGACCGCGTAGAGTATCCAGGGCCTGCCGCGGAGGATGAGGGGCATGGCGGTGAAGAGCCAGGCCGCGACGATGCCGACCGAGGAGTAGCGCGACCAGCCGAAGCCGTGCTCCACGAAGAGGTCCACGAGCAGCGTGACGGCCAGCGCGATCCCGAAAGCGACCGACAACAGCTCCACGGCGATGCGGCTCCGGTCGGCGGCGCTGAGGTCCTCCACCGTATCC
>JAEXTK010000016.1 GCA_023406985.1 Spirochaetota bacterium
TCCATCATCCGTTCCCGCAAGGCCTCCGCGAGCTGGACGGCCAGGGGGCGCCGCGAAGCGCGGTCGAGCGATATACCGAGCATGCCCCGATCATACCCGTCCGCGGGGGCGCGGAAAAGGCACCGGAACTCCGACGCGCCCATACCGACGACCTTTTCCCAAATCTTCAGGACACTGAGCGCGCTTCACGCGCCCCTTCGCGCGCGCCTTGACCCTGCGGCGGCCTCCGGCGCATCATTCCCCCATGACCATACTTCCCGGACTTACCTCCACCAAAAAGGACCGCATTCCGGCCTTCCTCGCGGATATCCGTCGCCACCGCCTGTCCGCGATCGCCCTCTTTCCGACCTGTTTGACGGAAGTCGAGCGAGCCGCCCTCTACCGCGAATTGGAAACCATCCCCGGCCTCCGCATCCCCCACGTCCACCTGAGGTCCGATTGCAACGAGACCGAAATCGAATACCTGTCGAACCGTTTCGGCGCCGAAGTCTTCAACATCCATCCCCGCGCCACCTCCTACCCCTTCGGCCCCATCTCCCTTCGCCACGCCCCGCGCTTTTTCGTGGAGAACGTCGATCTGCCGCCCGAATACGAGGAAATAGCCGGCTCCGACGGACTCGGCCCGGAGCGGCCTGCCCTCGGCGGCCTCTGCCCCGATTTCTCGCACCTGGAAAACGCGCGGCTCCAGGGCAGGACGGCCTACGTCGAACGGATGGAAGAGCTCTTCGGTCGTTGCGCGGTCGGCTGCTGCCATATTTCGACGATCCGCGTCGGCGATCCCAACGAGTGGTCGGGCGAATGGGACCATCACGATTTCCGTTCGCTCTCGGATTTCGACTACCTCGCCAAGTACAAGGGAAGGCTCCCCCCGCAGTGGGCCTCGCTCGAACTGGAGAATACGCTGGAAGAGCAGCTCCGCGCCGCGGACTACGTCGCCGCCCTCTTCGCCTGAAGCACTCGGAGGAGGCCATGGCCGGAAGCCGAGACCGAACCTTCAGGACCGTGGACCTCGCGCGGGCGGCCCTCGCCCACGAGAACACGGTCCGGATCTACGTCGAATGGGGGTTCCTCGCCCGCCCCGAACGGGCCCCGAACGGCTACCGGCTCTGGAACCGCGATCACCTCGACCAGATGGTCTTCGCCCGCCGGGCCCTCCACGGCGAATGGCCGGGAAGGCGCATCCGCGAATCGGCCCTCGCCCTCGTGCGGCTGGCGGCTACCGGTGCGCTCGACGACGCGCTCGCGGCTTCCCGGTCCCACGCGGAACTCGTACGCGACGAGCGGCGGCGAGCCGAGGAGGCGGCCGCTTTCTTGGACGCCTGGGCGAGCGCGGATCTCGCGCCCTCGCTCTCCGACGGCGCGGACGCGGCCGCGGGGCCGGCGGAGGACGGCCGCCTCGGCCCGCGGGAAGCCGCGGAAGCCGTCGGCGCCACCATGGACCAGGTGCGGAACTGGGAGCGCAATCGCCTCCTCGACCCGCCGCGGGACGCGGCCGGAAGGCGGAGCTACGGCCGGCACGAGCTGGGCCGCCTCCGCGTCATACGGGCGCTCCTCTTGGCCGGCTACAGCGTCATGGCGATCCTCCGCATGACGACCGAACTGGACCGCGGCCGCACCGCGGGCCTCCGGGAAATCCTCGACACGCCGCGGCGCGGGGAGGAAGTCCTCACGGCCTTCGACCGCTGGCTCACCTCCCTCGCCCTACAAGAGGCGCGCGCGGCGGAACTCACGGCGCTCCTGGAAGCGCGCTCATCCCGCCGCGCCTCCGATCGCCGTTAGTTGAGCACGTCCCGCACCGATCGCGCCGCCAAGACCGCCCCTCCCAGGCCCAAGGCCAGCGCCATCGCCCACGCGATGGGAAGCGCCGAGACCTCGCCGCCGCGCGAGACGTGGTAGCGCATCGCCTCCATGAGGTAAGTGAGCGGGTTCCAGAGGGAGACCGCGCGGAGCCACGCCGCGCCCATGAGCTCCCGCGGCGCGAAGGTGGGCGCGAGGAAAAGCAGCATGAACACGATGGAGCCGATGGTGGACGCGAGTTCCGCTTTCCCCGTCTTCATGACCGTCGCGGCCGAGACGGCCGAGACGCCCGCGCCGAAGAGCGTGGCCAAGAGCGCGGCGAGCGCGGCCCCGCCGAGACCGCCCGCCACGGGGGCCCCGAGCGCGCGGCCGACGCCGATCACCGCGAGGGAGGAGACGAAGACGCCCGCCGCGTCGGCGAGGATGGCGGCCAGCACGAAGGACGAACGCGGAATCGGGGTCAGCGCGAGCCGGAAGAAGTACCGGGATGCAATGTCCCTGCTCAGGGCCTGCGCCGAGCCCGCCGATGAGGCGAAGACGAGGGAGACGATGCCCATCGGGAGAAGATAGGCGAGGTAGGTCGACCCGCCGAACGCGGGGAGGAAGCCGATACCCCCGAGCGCCGCGTCGTAGACCACGAGGAAGAACAGGCTCATGCCGAGGCCCGAGAGGAGCGGCACGGGGTTGCGGCAGGCGATCGCGAGGGCTCGAGCGATGACGAGGAAACCCGACTTACGCATGGATCGCCTCCTTCTCTATCGCGCGAGCGCTCCGTCGCGCCTCCAAGAAGCGGAGGTACCCCTCCTCGAGGCTCCCCTCCGCCGCGTGGGCGGCAACGAAATCCGCTATGGTCCCTCGATACGCGAGCGTGCCCCCGTCGATGACGGCGAGGTCCACCGCGTGCTTTTCCGCCTCTTCCAGATATTGCGTGGTGAAGAAGATCGTCATCCCTTCCTCGCGATTGAGCCGCCTGAGCTCCGTCCAAAAGCGGGAGCGGATCTCCGGATCCATGCCGGTCGTCGGCTCGTCCAAGAAGAGGAGGCGCGGCCGGTGGACCAGGGCGAGCGCGACGTGGAGCCGCCGCTGGTTGCCGAGGGAAAGATCCTTGGCCCTCCGCCGCGCCGCCTCCGCGAGGCCGAACCGTTCCAAAAGCTCCGCGGCGCGATCCGACGCGGCCCGGGCGGACAGGCCGTAGAGCAGCCCCTGGAAGCGAAGCTGGGCTTCGGCGCTCGCCTCTCCGTCCAGCTGCAGGTCCTGGAGGGCCACCCCGATGCGGGCCCGCACCGCGGTCGCGCCCGCGCGGAGGGGGATTCCGTCGATGGCGACGGTGCCCGCGTCCGCCTTGGAGAGGGTACTCAGGATGCGGGTCAGCGTAGACTTCCCCGCGCCGTTCGGCCCGAGCAGCGCGAACCGCGCGCGCTCCGGCACCGTCAGATCCACGCCCGCGAGGGCGCGCGGGCCGCGGCGATAGGTCCGCCGCACGCCCCGCGCTTCGATCATCATCTCGTTCACGATATCCTCCTGTCGTTGCGCGCGAAGGTACTCCCGCCGAGATGGGGTGGTGCGCTACTGGAGGGTTGGAAAAGTCGATTAAAAAAAAGCGGGAGGCCGGACACAGGGTCCGCCTCCCGCCCGCTCGCTGGGATGCCGCATGTTTACGTGGGGCCCGCTATACGGCGCGGCTCTCTTCGTGGTCGCAGCAGTCGTAGGACCGCTCGCATTCCACGAGGCTGTAGCTCGGCGCCGGCCGCTCGATCTCCGCGTAGGCGACTTCCTGACCGTGAGCCTCCGAGCGGACCACGACCGCCGCGCGCGCTCCCTTGGCCCGCAGGACTTCCAGGGTCAAGACCGACCGCGGCACATCCGTCAGGTACCAGCCGTCCACGCCCCGGACCACGGGAAGCGCCGGCAGGGCGTCCAGATCATCGACCGTCCAGAGCCTCCGCCAGGCAGCCTTCCACCGCAGCTTGAGCGCGGGCAAGGGATTGAAGGTGCCGGTCACGGAGTCGACGGCCCCGACGATGGCATCGATGCCGACCATCGCCCTCCCCGCTCGCCCGACGCCGTCCCAAGCCGCTTCCATCGCGGCCTCATCCAAAGGTTCCGGCGCGGCCGAGCCCAGGAAACGGGCCAGGCGGCGCAGCAGCGCCTGCCGGCGCACGCGGCCGAACACGCGATCCGCCTGGATCCCCTTGTATTCGGCGGCCCAGTACAGCGACCGAGCCGACTCGCTCGAAGCCAGATCTCCGCCATTCAATACAACGATCATCTTGGACCTCCTTTTCCGCGGGCATGCTATCACTCCCCGTTCGGAGAGCGAATTCCTAGATCGGTTGGAAACAACATTTCCTGCCGATCCCGGGCAGCCCTTTTTTACGCGCTTCGCGTCGCCATATTCACGCATCGGCGGCGGAAGCGCCCGATAATTTTGGCCCTCGTTTGACGGCCAGAGCCGCGGCCGGCGTGCACGATGATCGGTCGTACGCGCCTTACTGAAATGCAACCGGTTGCATTTCTTTGCAGAAAAAAAACTTACGCGAACTACGCCGACTCCCGCACCACGAGTTCCACGGGGAGCGTGGTACCCACGATTTTCCCGCTCTTGAGATACGCCACCAGTTCCCGCGCCAGGGCCTGCCCCGCGGCCGGGATGTTTTGCCGAATCGTCGTCAAGGCCGGCGATACCCGCGAGGAAATGAGCAGATCATCGTACCCGATGACGGCGAGGTCTTCGCCCACGCGGAGCCCCCGCCGCTGCGCTTCACGGATCGCTCCGATCGCCATGAGGTCGCTGCACGCGAAGACGCCGTCGATCGTCGGATCCTGGTCCAACAAGGCGCGGAGGGCGGTTTCGCCGGATTCCTCCAGGTAGTCGCCGTACGCCGTATGCGCGCCGTCGATCGAAAGACCCGCGTTCGTGAGGGCCCCGGACCATCCCGCGTAGCGCTCCTTGACTTCCGACTCCACCGCGGGCCCGCCGATGAAGGCCAGGCGCTTCCGTCCCGTTCCGATGAGCCGTTCCGCCGCGAGCGCGCCGCCGCGCCGGTTGTCGCTGCAGACCGAACAATACCGGCCGCCGCCCATGCCCCAGGCCACGAAGGGCGCGCCGATCTCCAAGAGCCGGTCGATGTGGGAGTGCTTCCGGTCGCTCGTCATGAGGATGAACCCGTCCACCCTTCCCGAATCGAGGTACTGGGCGGCCCAATCCGTGTCGGCCGGATCCACATGCACGACCAACATGTCGTAGCCGAGCTCGTGGAGGCCCCGCGTGACGCCCCCCATGATCTCCACGCTGAACAGGTCCGTGAGCTCGCCGCAGGATTTCTGGTAGGCGTGGATGACGAAGGCGATCGTCCTGCTCGATTTCAGGGACAAGGAACGGGCCGCTTCGCTGCGCCGGAAGCCGTACTCCTTCACGATGGCGGAGATACGCTGCCGCGTCTCGATCCCGATGAGCGGGCTGTCGTTGAGAGCCCGCGAAACGGTGGACTTGGAGACGCCGGCGATCCGGGCTATATCTTCTATCGAACGCAGCTTTTGCTTGCCCATCGCATTGCAACCGGTTGCAAATATATACCTGCCGGCGCCCCGCGTCAAGTCCCGCGATGAAACAAAATCGTCCGACGGCTCAAATCGCGGACCCGCGGTCATCCCATCTTGACGATAGTATGCATTACGCTATTATATTGCACACAACATAAGGACGGTACCTATGGCCGATTCGGTATTCGATTTTTCGGCGCGCCGCAACGACGGTACGGAACTCTCCCTCGGCGACTTCCGGGGCAAGACGCTCCTCATCGTCAACACGGCGAGCAAGTGCGGATTCACCCCCCAGTACGAAGGCCTCGAGGCCTTGCACCGGTCGTACCGGGACAAGGGCCTCGTCGTGCTCGGTTTTCCCTGCGACCAGTTCGCCCATCAGGAGCCGGGAACGGACGAGGAGATAGCCGCGTTCTGCGAACGCAACTTCGGGGTGAGCTTCCCCCTCATGTCCAAAGTGGAGGTGAACGGCAGGGGGACGCATCCCCTCTTCGCCTTCCTCAAGAAGAAGGCGCCCGGAGTCATCGGGGAGAGCGTGAAGTGGAACTTCACCAAGTTCCTCGTGGCGAAGGACGGGAAGACCGTTCGGCGTTTCGATCCGGCCACGGAGCCCGCGGAAATCGAGGGAGACATCGTGGCGGCGCTGGAGCCGACGCGCTGAGCGCGGTCGCCGGGAAACGCGGCACCGGAAGGGAACCGGGCAAATGAGCGAAGACGAACTCCTGCTCTCCAACCAGATATGCTTCCTCGTCCATCGCCTGGACCGGTCCATCGGCGCGCGCTATCGCCCGATCCTCGCCGATCTCGGCCTCACCTACCCCCAGTACCTCGCCATGTTGGCCCTCTGGGAACACGGGGAACTCGGCGTGACGGAGCTCTGCGGCCTGCTCGACCTGGACACGGGGACGGTCTCGCCCCTCCTCAAGCGCATGGAGGCCGCCGGCCACGTGGAGCGCCGCCGCAGGGCGGACGACGAGCGGGCCGTGACCGTACGGCTCACCGAGGCGGGGCGCGGCCTCAGGGAAAAGGCGCGCGGGGTCCCCGGCGCCCTCGCCTCCTGCCTCCTCGCCGACCGGGCGGAATACGAGGAACTCAAGGAGACCCTCGGCGTCCTCATCGGCCGCTTGGAGGCGGCCGTCTGCGCCGAGCCTACTTCTTAAGGTACATCTTGGGCAGTTCGATGAGGCTCACGTTCACGAGGAAGGGCCCGAGCGGGGTGACGAAGGGGACGGCCAGGATGGGCTGCTGATCGGGCCACGAGAGGGTGTGGTTCTTCCCCTGGACGACGATGGGAACGGAGATCTCGATATCGTAATCGGATAGTTGGCCCGAGGCCTGGGCGGCGATCACGTTCACGAGTTCGCCGACCATGGCGCTCGTCAGCTCCTCCCGCTCCTCATCGCCCTTCCACTTGACGCCCGAACGTTCCAGGAGCTTGTCGGCCAGGAGCCGCGTGAGCCGCATCGCGACGACGCCGATCGCGTTGCCCGTGAGCACCATGACGGCGGAGATATCCCATCGATGGGAGGGCGCCTTGACGTCCAGGTAGGCCTCGCCCGGTTGGGGCGACACGCCGAAGCTTTTCTCGAAGAGAGAGATCGTCGCGCTCAAGAACGGATTTATGTACGAAGCGTTCACGACGTCCTCCCGGGTTCCCGCCCATCCCCATTATCCTGCGGGACCGCCGCCCGCGCAAGGGGAAAGCGGCCCCGACCCGCCGTTACTCCCCGCGGCGCGCGACGGCGGGTATACTGGATCCCATGGAAGACCACGCGCGGCGGCCGAGCCTCCGCAAACGCATCCAGGGCGGACTCATCTCCTCCATCGAAGAGCTCAAGGCCGCGTTCAAGGCCGAAGCGAAGTTGACGCATCCCGACCTGGCCGGCGCGGACGCGGCCGAGGATTTCGTCCGGCTCCGCCGCGACTACGACGCGGCCCTCCGCGCGCTCGCGCTCGAGGCGCGGCCCGCGTCGCGCTCCTCCCCGGGGGCGGCGGAATCCGACGGCGACAGCGGAAACCGGGAAGGCGGCGATCCCTTCGCCGCGCTCGAACTGCTCCTCAAACGGGGCTTTCCCAAAGCTCCCCGACACGATAAGGAACGGCTCCGGTACGCCTACGCGCGGATGCGGGCCCGCGCGCGCCTGCGGGCCCTGGACGAGGAAGCGCCCGTCCTCTTCGACCGGTTCGAAGCGGAACTCTTCGCGCTCAAGGAGACCGACGGCCGCGATTTCCGCGCCACGGTCGGCCTCTTCGCGGACCTCGTCGCGGCGCGCAAGGACGGTTCCGCGGCCCTCCTCGCGGCGCGGCGCATGGAACTCGGCCGTCGATCCTCGCCCCTCGTCCTCGGCGCCGCCTCCCCGTCCGCCTCCGATAAACCGCTCGGGAGCGCCGCGGCGGCCTTCCTCGGCCTCCTCGCCCGGACGTGACGGCTCGCCCCCGCGGCGGGACCGCCGGGGGG
>JAEXTK010000026.1 GCA_023406985.1 Spirochaetota bacterium
GACGCGGCCCATTCGGCGGCGCGCGCCGCCGGGGACGCGGCCCATTCGGCCGCCGTCGCGATGGGAGATGCCACGGACGCCCTCCGCGGCGCCGCCCACGACGCCGCCGCGCGCGCTTCCCAGCTGCTCGCCGAGCTCAAGACCAACGCGAACAAGCGGCTCGCGGCCTTCTCGCGCATCCATCGCGTGGAAGTCCACCACGAACCCTTCGAGAAGACGGCGACGCAGAAGATCAAGCGCTTCCTCTATCCGCGGAAGAAGTAGCAGCCGCGGCTTGCATTCCCGCGCGGAAGACGCTTAAGCTTTGACGCATGGCGAAGGCAGACGCCGATGAGGCGCGCGGAAAACCCGATCCGTTCAGGACGAGCGCCGCGCGCCGCGTGGCGCGCAGGATAGACGAGGTATTCGCCTCGCTCGAAGTCCTCCCCTTCTTGCGTCCGAAGGACCGCACGGAATTCCGGTACTTCCGCCGCCTCTTCCGCTCCGCCTGCCTGGAAATTGACGGGCGGGTGGATCGGGGCGAGATCCGCCCCTGGCCGAAATCCGCCGTGGAATACCTCTGCGCGGCGGCCGAGGACGCCTTTCCTCGCTCGCGGCAAAACGGTCCCTTCCCGCCGCCGGGGTTGGACGCCGCGCGCTTCGCGGTCCCGCCGGGGCCCCTCCGCATCGGCGTCTTCACGGGTTCCTTCGATCCGTTCCAGATGACGCACCTGGAGACGGCGCTCCGCTTCCTTTCCCGCGGCGACCGGGCGGCGGACCTCGTCCTCGTGATACCGGAAGGATCCTACTCCCTGCTGAAGCCGGACCGGTCCGAGTACGGCTACCGCTACGACATCCTGCACCGGCAGGCGGCGGAAGCCTTCCGGCCCTTCATCGTGCCCCTCGACATCGGCGAGGACCAGGACACCATCGGGATCGTGCGGAGGCTCATCAACCTATTCGCCGGCAGGAACCTCGTCCTCACCCACGTGCTCGGCTCCGACGTATTCCCGTTCGCCGCCAAGTGGTACCCGAAGGACCTGGAGACGTGGAACCGGGAGGCGCTCAACCGGGACGTCACGCTCGATTTCGGCGCCTTCGTCGTGAAGCGGGAAGCCGCGGATCGGGTGGCCGAGAGCGCGCGGGAGGCGCGGAAGCTCGGCATTCCCGTCCAGCTGGACCCGCGTCCCATCGGGACGCCGTCCTCCACCCAGCTCCGCGAGCACGGGGTCTTCACCATCGTTTTTCCCACCGCCGAGGTCCTGGAAAAGCTCGAAGTGGTGTTCCGCTACGGCATGCACCGCCACTGGCTCACCGAGAAGGGCGGACCGGAGTACGAGATCTAATACGGGAATCGCGGCCGGCTACGCCGGTCCGCGTTACGGCTTGGCGCCTTCCGCGGCGCCGGTCCCGTAGGCCCGCGCGTCCTCGCGCAGGACTTCGCGGTTCAGGATGGAGAGGATGAGGACCGACCCTTCGGGAAGATGGTAGGGGGCGGAGAACGGGCCGCCCGGATGATCGGTCGCGATGAGGCGGCGGCGCTCGCCCGTCGGGAGGAGGGCCTCCAGCTTGAGGGAGAGCGGATAGGGATATTCGGGCAGCGTCCGCTCGAAGAGGCCGAAGACCTCGCCTTCGGCCACCTTGGCCGGCGCGGCGACCACGAGGGCCACGCGCGTGTTGGCCGCGACGACGGCCTGACCGGCGGGGAGCTGGGAGACCACGGTCTCTCCCGCCTCGCCGCTCTGGGCGGGACGGGCGGAGAAGGTGAAGAAGATGCCGGACTGGCGGATGCGCTCCATGGCGTCCGCGATGGGAAGGCCGACGAGGTCCGGGACCTTCACCATGGCGTTCTCGCTGCCGCGGCTCACGACGAATTCCAGCCGCGTCGGACCGGCCACGTCCGTACCCGGCTCCGGCTTCTGCTCCAGGATGGTGCCCGCCGCCTCGGTGGAGAATTGGTACATCGGCGGTTCCTTGAGCGCGAGGAGGGGCCGCGAACTCGTGGAAAAGAGCGTCTGCAGGTGCATCTTCACGTCGTCCAAGTTCTGGCCGACGTAGTTCTCCACCTTATCCACCACCATGCCGCGGCTCACCACGAGCTTGATGCGCCGCCCCGCCTTGACGATGGCGCCGGGAGCGGGGTCCTGGTCCAGGATGGAGCCCTTGTCCGCGGCGTTCTGCGAATAGCGGAGCTGGATGCGCGGATAGAGCTCTTTCACCTGCAATTCCAGGAGGGCGGAGGTCAATTCCTTGCCGGTGACGTCGGGGACCATCGTCTGCTCGGCTCCCCGCACGGCGATGAAGAAGACGGTGAGGGCGACGAGGGTGACGAACGCGATGAGCGCGATGGCCGCCGCGATGAAGACGCGCAGGCGCGCGGAGACGTAGGACTCGATCCGGTCCAGGTCGAAGTCCAGGTTGATATCGAAACGATTGAAAAGCCGCATCAGTTTCCGCCCCCGCTTTGCGCCCGATCGCCCGGTTCGTGATCCGCGCCGAGCCGGGAGCCGGAGAAATCACGGGCTCCGTTCAGGAAAGAGCGCCAATCCATGGCCTTCTTGCCGCCGTACTGCAGTCGGGCGACCGCCAGAAGGCCGTCCCCCGTTTGTAACAGTATACCCGCGGCCTTGTCTATGCCCAGGACCGTTCCCGCGGGGGCGGGCGGGAAGGAGACGGGCCCCGCGTACGGCCGGGCCTCCAGGATGAATAGGGTCTGGCCCCGGTGCGTCGTGAACGAGAGGGGCCACGGCGTGTACGCCCTGATCCGCGCGTCCAGGTCCCGGGCGCTCCGCGTCCAATCGATGCGGCCGTCTTCCTTGGCGATCATCGCGCAGTAGGTCGCGGCCGCGCCGTCCTGGGGCACCGGCGCCGCGGTCCCCGCGGCGATCGCGTCCACCGCCCGCAGGACGAGCTCCGCGCCCCGAGCCGCGGCGAAGGCCGCCAAGGACGCGGTGGTCTCGGTAAAATCGAGCGGCAGGCGCTCCTGGACGAGGATGTCGCCCGCGTCCATCTCGAGCGCGAGGCGCTGGACGGTGATGCCCGTCTCGACTTCCCGGTTCAGGATCGCGGCGGGGATGGGCGTCGCGCCGCGGTACTTGGGCAGGAGCGAAGGATGGAGGTTGATGCCGCCCGCGGGAAACAGGCCGAGGAACTTGGGCCCGAAGATGCGGCCGTAGGCCACCGACACGAGGAGCTCGGGCTCCAGGGAGGCGACGGCCGCCCGCGCCTCGGCGGCGAGCTTTTCCGGTTTCAGGACCGGGAGGGGGGCGCGGCCCGCGGCGATCCGCTCGGCCGAAAGCCGTTCGGCGGCGGCGCCCACCTCGGTCGGCTCGCTCGATCCGTGCCGGCCTTTCGGCGTATCGGGGTTCGTGAGCACCCCGACGACCTCGTGGCCGGTTGCCCGCGCGAGTTTCTCCAGCGCCGGGACGGCGATGGCCGGGCTCCCGGCGAAGAGTATCCGCATCGATCAGGCCCGCTTCTTCTTCTCGTAGAGGGAGAGGACCTTGTTCCGCTTGGCCTCCGACAACCGGTCGATGAAGAGGGTGCCTTCCAGGTGGTCGTATTCGTGGAGGATCACCCTGGCCAGGAAACCTTCCGCGTCGATCGTGAAGGGCCTGCCCCGTTCGTTCCAGGCCTGGACGCGCAGGGCGGCGGGCCGGGTGACGTCGGCGTACATGCCCGGTATGGACAGGCAGCCTTCCTCGAACTCGGCCAGCTCGGGCGAAGTCTCGATGATGGAAGGATTGATGAAGACGCGGGGGACGTCCCCGTCTATCTGCGTCACGAAGATGCGCTTGAGCTCGCCGACCTGCGGTCCCGCGAGGCCGACGCCCCGCCCGATCCGCATGGCGTCTATCATATCTTTGGCGAGGGCGGCCATCGACCCATCGATATCGACGACGGGGAGGGCCACCTTGCGCAGAATCTCGTCTCCGAGCGTTATGATTTGCATACAAGGATATACTACAAAAAAAGCCGCCTTCCGGACAAGCCGGAGGGCGGAAGGCTCGGCTTGCCCGCACGCGGAAAGTCCCCTATAATCGGTATGCGCGTACGAGTCCAGCGGAGGTCCAGCCGTGAAAACCACCTTGCTACGAGATCGCCACGCGGCCGCGGGAGCGCGTTTCGCTCCGTTCGCCGGTTACGACATGCCGATCCAGTATCCTCAGGGAGCGGTGGAGGAACACCGCCTGACGCGGCGGTCCGTCGGGCTCTTCGATATCGACCACATGGGCCAAGTCCTCGTTTCGGGACCGGGCGCCGGAGAAGCCCTGTCGGCCGTGGTCTCCAGCCGCATCCTCGACATGGCGGATTACGAGGCTCGGTACGCGCTCCTGCTCTCCGAATTCGGCGGCGTCTTGGACGACCTCTTCATCTACCGCCTGCCGGCTTCCGCGGGAAACGACGCGTGGTTCGTCGTCGTGAACGCGGGCAACCGCGAGGCCGACGTCGCCCTCCTCCGCACCCTCCTTCCGTCCGCGGTGCGGGTGGACGACATCTCCGACGAGACGTACATGATCGCCGTTCAGGGCCCGCGCGCCGTGGAACTCTTGGACGGCCTCTCGGACGGCGCCCTCTCCGCGACGAAGCGCTTCTCCATGACCGAAACGCGGGTGGCGGGCATCCGCGCCCGCGTCGGCCGCACGGGCTACACGGGGGAGGACGGCGCGGAACTCTTCTACCCCGCGGATCAGGCGGGAGCCCTCTGGGACGCCATCCTCGCGTACGCCGCGAAGGCCGGCATCGAAGCCGGGCCGGTCGGGCTCGCCGCGCGGGATTCGCTCCGGTTCGAGGCGGGGATGCCCCTCCACGGCCATGAGATTTCCCCCTCGATCACGCCGCTCGAGGCCCTCCTCTCCTGGGCCTGCGACTGGGAGAAGGACTTCATCGGCAAGTCCGCCCTCCTGGCCCAGAAGGAGGCCGGCCTCAAGCGGAAACTCGCGACGCTCAACGTCACGGGCGGCGTTCCGCGGGAGGGCTACCCGGTGCTGGACGGGAGCGGAAAGGAAGTCGGCGCCTGCGTCGCCGGCATGTTCTGCCCCACGACGGGCACGTACTCGGCGAACGCCTTCGTGCCGAGCGACCTCGCGAAACCGGGAACCGAACTCGCCGTCGCCATCCGCGGTCAGGCCAAACCGGCCGTGGTCGCGAAGCGGCCCCTCTACCTACCCACGTACCGAAGAGGAGACCGGGCCTGAGCCCGCTCCAAAACCGCATAAGGAGACCGTCATGAAATTGGACACCGAAGCGCGCTACGCGTCCTCGCACGAATGGGCCCGGAAGGCCGGGGCCGAGATCGTCATCGGCATTTCCGACCATGCCCAGCACAGCCTGGGAGATATCGTCTTCGTGGATCTGCCGAAGGTCGGCGCGTCCTTCGCCAAGGGCGCCGCGTTCGGCGTCGTGGAATCGGTCAAGGCCGCGAGCGACCTCTACGCCCCCGTGGCGGGGAAGGTGACCGCCGTCAATACGGCCCTCGCCGACAAGAGCGACCTCATCAACAAGGACTGCTACGGGGAGGGCTGGATCGTGCGCGTCGCGCCTTCGAACGCGGCCGACTGGGACGCCCTCCTCTCCGCCGCGGATTACGAGAAGATCGCCGCGGAGGACTGACCGTGCCCTACATACCGGCGACCGATTCGGAGCGGGAGGACATGCTCCACCGCATCGGGATCGTTTCCATCGAGGAATTGTTCGAGGATCTGCCCGAGCGGCTGCGCTTTCCTCGCCTCGACCTCGGGGCGGGGATCTCGGAGATCGAGGTCATGCGCGAACTCGCCACGCTCGCCGGACAAAACGCCACGGCGGACGGGTATCATTGGTTCCTCGGCGCCGGAGCCTACGACCATTTCATCCCCGCCGCGGTCCCCTATCTCGCCTCCCGGGGCGAGTTCGTCACCGCGTACACCCCCTACCAGCCGGAGGTGAGCCAAGGGACGCTCCAGGCCATCTTCGAATACCAGAGCATGGTCGCCGAGCTCACCGGCATGGACGTGGTCAACGCGGGCCACTACGACGGGGCGACGGCCCTCGCCGAGGCGGTCCTCATGGGCCTCCGCGGGAGCGACCGAAAGCGCGTGCTCCTTCCGGCCGCCCTGCACCCCGAATACCGCGCGGTGCTGGAGACCTACCTGACGGCCTTCGACACGGAACTCGCGACCTACGAGGGTCCGCCCGCGGCAGCCGCCGCGGACGCGGGCGAGGGGCTCGCGGTGCTGGTCGCCTCCTATCCCGACTTCTCAGGCCATATTCCCGACCTCGCGGGGGCGGGAGATGCCGTCCACGCCGCGGGCGGCCTCTTCGTCGTCCACGCCGACCCCGTCATGCTCGGCCTCCTCAAGAGCCCGCGCGCATGGGGAGCCGACGTCGTGACCGCGGAGGGACAGAGCCTCGGCAACGACCTCTCGTACGGCGGACCCTTCCTCGGCATCATGGCCACCACGAACGAACTCGTGCGCCGCATGCCGGGCCGGATCGTCGGCGAGGCCCATGACGGGCGCGGGCGGAGAGGCTACGTCCTCACCCTCGTCGCGCGCGAGCAGCATATCCGCAGGGAAAAGGCCGTATCGAACATCTGTTCCAACCAAGGGCTCGCCGCGCTCCGGTCCTGCATCCACCTGGCGCTCATGGGCAAGCACGGCCTCAGGCGGAGCGCGGAGCTCTGCTGGCACCGCGCCCACTACGCGGCGGCCAAGATCGGCGCCCTGCGCGGCTTCTCGGTGGAAGCCGGAACCTTCTTCAAGGAATTCGTCGTCCGGACGCCGATCCCCGCGGAGACGCTCGCGGAACGGCTCTACGCGCGGAACATCGTGGGCGGTCTCCCGCTCTCCCGCTACTGGAAGGAACGCGCGAACGAGCTCCTCGTGTGCGTAACCGAGATGAATTCCCGCGCGGATATCGACGATCTCGTCACGGCGCTCCGGGAGGAAACCAAATGAACTACCCCGAGATCCCCCTCCTCAAGGACGCCGGAGCGGAAGGCCGGATCGGCGTGGTCCTGCCCAAGCTCGACGTGGGCGAGACCCCGATCCCCGCGGAGCTGCTCCGCGACGACCTGAAGCTGCCGGAGATGGACGAGCTGTCCGTAGTCCGCCATTTCACGCTGCTTTCCCAGCGGAACTATTCCATCGACGGGCAGTTCTACCCCCTCGGGTCCTGCACGATGAAGTACAACCCGAAGATGAACGAGGCGGCCGCCGGCCTGGCCGGTTTCCGCCGCGCGCATCCCCTCGCCCCGGAGTCGATGTCCCAGGGGGCCATCGCCCTGATCCACGAGCTCCAGGAAGCGCTCCGCGCGATCACGGGCTTCAAGGCGGTCTCCGTCCAATGCGCGGCCGGCGCCCACGGAGAACTCGCGGGCGCGCTCATGATCCGCGCCTACCACGTTTCCCGCGGCGACGCGGCCCGCACGCGGATGCTCATCCCCGACTCGGCCCACGGCACGAACCCGGCCTCCTGCACGATGGCGGGCCTCGTCGCCGAGACGATTCCGTCCGACGGCGCGGGCGGCGTGGACATGGCGGCCCTCAAGGCCGCGTGCGCGCACGAGGCCGGCAAGACAGTCGCCGGGCTCATGATCACGAATCCGAGCACGCTCGGCCTCTTCGAGCGGAACATCGAGGAGATCGTCCGGATCGTCCACGCGGCCGGAGGCCTCGTGTACGGCGACGGCGCCAACATGAATGCCCTCGTCGGCGCCCTGAAGCCCGCCGACCTCGGCTTCGACGTGATGCACCTCAACCTGCACAAGACCTTCTCCACCCCGCACGGCGGCGGCGGTCCGGGAGCGGGAGCGGTCGGCGCGGGTCCGGCCCTCGCCGATTTCCTGCCCGGCCCGCTCGCGGCCAAATCGAGCGAGGGCTTCTCCTTCTCCGTGCCGAAGTCCACCATCGGGCGCATGAAGACCTTCCACGGCAACTTCGGCATCCTCGTCCGCGCCTACGCCTACATCCGGCTCCTCGGCGCCGACGGCCTCCGGCGCGTCGCCGAGCACGCGGTGCTCAACGCCAACTATCTCCGCTCGCTCGTGGAAGAAGCCTACCCGGTCACCTACGGCGAAGGGCGGCGGTCCATGCACGAATTCGTCGCTTCGCCCGAACTCGCGAGCGATATCCATACCATCGATATCGCGAAGCGCCTCATCGATTACGGGTTCCATCCGCCGACCATCTACTTCCCGCTCATCGTGAAGGAAGCGCTCATGGCCGAGCCCACGGAGACCGAGTCGAAAGAGACCCTGGACGCCTTCGCGGCGGCGCTCAACCGGATCGCCGAAGAGGCGCGGACAGCGCCGGAGCTCCTGAAGGAGGCGCCCCACGACACGCCGGTCGGCCGGCTCGACGAAACCGCCGCAGCGCGGAGGCCCGTCCTGTGCTACAGAAGCTGAGCGGTCGCCTCGCGGGCCGGGGGGCGGAGGCCGCGCGGCCGTCGTCCGCCCTCGTCGTGCTCGCGGCCTTCTTCTTCGCGCTCCCCCTCCCCCTGACCGTCTTCGTGGTCCGCTTCGGCCCGGCCGGATTCGACTCGGCCGCGGCCCCGTTTTTCACCGCCTACGCGCCGGTTTTCGCGGCCGCCGGCCTCCTCCTCGGTTTCGTCGCGTACCTCTTCACGGCCGGCAGGCGCCGCGTCGTCCCGCTGCTCGTCTCGCTCGGCTGGTCGGTCGTCCTCCTGGAGGCCGCGTCCATCGCCATGGGCATCGCGGTCCACCGCGATTTCTTCTCTCCCGCCTTCCAGTACGCCCTCTCCGCGCCGGCCGTCTTCCTCCTCGGTCTCCGCACCCAGCGAGGCAGCGAGATTTCCCGCGGAGCGCTCCGGACCATCGGCAGGGCCGGGTACGTTCTGGCGGCCTTTTACGCCGAGTGGATCATGCTCGTCGGCTACGCCATCGTCACGCGGGCTGAACCCCGGCCCATCGAAACCCTGATATACAACGCCTACAACCTGCCGCTCGTCCTCGTCCTCTTCCTGGCGTCCCGCGGCGTGGAGCGCCGCGCCATGCGGACGCTCTCGCTCGGGGCCGAGGGCGTGGAAGTCGACGGCAAGTCCATCGACGCGATGCTCGGCGAACGCCGCGCCGTCCTGCTCGCAGCCTTCGTGGCCGCTCCCGACCGTCGGCTCCGCTGCCCCGACGTCCAACAGGCGCTCGCCGCCCGGGCCCACGGAGGGGCGGCCCGCGCCGCCAAAATCGATTGCGCGGCCTGCGCCGCCTCGGGCATGAAGGCGACGGAGTGCGCGGAATACCGGAGCGCGTACAACAGCCTCTTGGACCTGAAGAAGCTGCTCGAATTCCTCGAAATCGGGTCGATCACCGCGCCCGACAACCGGCGGCGCGTGCTCACCGAAGGATGGCGCCTCACCCTCTTCGAAAATGCCCGAATAGTCCTCCGATAAGCGGTACATTGTACCCGAGACGCAGCCCCGGTTGTTTGTCTACTGACTCGGAGGTATTCCCATGGCCAAGTTCATCATCAACTTCTTGCTCTCCATCTTCGTCTTGGCGATACCGATCGCCGCCGCGCCCCGCGGCGCTGAAGCGGTCACCGACCTGTACGCTCCGGCCTTCTCTGGCGGAGGGGCCTTCGTCACCTCCACGGGGAGCGCCGAGGCGAGCGCGGTGAATCCCGCCGCCGCGGGAGCCGCCCAGCGCATCGTCCTGGACGCGAGCTACCTATTCCTGCCGGGGCTCGGCGACGAGGCGGGAACCGGCCACGCGCTCAACGTCGGCGGCCTCCTGCCGACGAAGTACGGCGTCTTCGGCGGTGCGGCCCGGTTCCTCACGAGTCCCTTCGATGCCTTCGACGTCGGCACCGCGTTCTCTATCGACTTGAACGCCGCCAAGGAAATCTTCCCCCGCTTCTCCGTCGGCGCGGGCCTGAACGCGGGGGTAGGCAGCGCTGCGGCCGTGGGCGTGGACCTCGGCCTCCGGCACGAGCTCGGCGCCCTCGGGCCCCTGGATAACTTCACCTGGGCCTTCGTGCTCGGGGGAATCGGCGTGAGCCGGGCCCCGAGCGCCTTCACGCCCGCCGCGGGCGTAGACTTCGACTTCTACCGCATACGGGGTAAAGAGGGGAAACCCGATCCGCTGCGGCTCGGCGCCTCGGCCGACCTCGGCATGCCCGGCTTCCGGAACCTCGCCGGCAAGATCGGCCTGGACGCGACCGTCGCGGGCATCGCGACGGTCTCCACCGCCACCGGCTTCAACCTGAACGAAGCGCGCGACGGCGAGGCCCCTTCCTTGGTGCCCTCGGTGGGCCTGACCCTCAACCTCAAGCTGGCCGGCAAGAAGGACGCCGCGCCGGGCAAACTGCCGCAGGAGGGCGAACTGGACGCCACGTTCGCGGCGAAACCGCTCTACGACGATATCTGGGCCTTCGGCGCGGGCGCGGTCTGGACCCTCGGCCTCAAGGACGAGACGCCGCCCGCGATCCGCGTGGACTATACCGGCCCGACCTGGATCTCCCCGAACAACGACGGGAAGGTCGACGCCCTGGAATTCCCCATTGCCATCACCGACCAACGGTACGTGGCCGAGTGGCTCCTGGAGATCCGCGACGAGGCGGGCGTCGTCGTCCGCACCCTCCGCAACAAGGAGCGCCGCATAGAGAACGAGGGCGTCCGGGGCTTCATCGACCGGCTCGCCTACGTGAAGGCCGGCGTGGAGGTGCCCGCGACGCTCCGGTGGGACGGGGCCTTGGACTCCGGCGCCGTCGCCGCTGACGGCCGCTATTTCTTCGTACTCTCCGCGGCGGACGACAACGGCAACCGCGCCTCCTCGCCGAGCTACGAAGTCGTCGTGGACAACACGCCCCCCGCGATCGCGGTGAAGCCGCCGGCCGACCCCACGCGCATCCTCTCCCCGGACGGGGACGGCAACAAGGATACGATCCTCATCGACCAGTCGGGGTCCGTCGAGGACCGCTGGACCGCCTCCGTCCTGGACGCGTCGGGCGCCAAGGTGCGCACCTACGACGTCGCCGCGCTCGCGCCCGCGCCCTTCGCCTGGGACGGAAAGGACGACGCGGGCAAGGTGGTGGCCGACGGCGTCTACCGCTACGAGATCGCCGCGACCGACCGCGCCCTCAACTCCGCGAAAGCCTCCCTCGACAACCTCATCGTCAACACCGAAAGGCCCACGGTGAGCCTCCTCATAGAAGACGCCTTCTTCTCGCCGAACGGCGACGGGGTCAAGGATACCCTCGGCCTGAGCCCCGGCGTCCCCGTCAGGGATGGCATCGTCTCCTGGACGATCGCGGTCCAAGACAAGGCGGGCGCGGTCCGCCGGACCATCGCCGGCGGACCGGCCGCGCCGGCGCGCCTGGCCTTCGACGGCAAGACCGACGCGGGAGCCACCCTCGCGGAGGGCAGCTACCGCGCCCAACTCACCGTCACGTACCGCAACGGCTTCGTATCCACGAACCTTTCCCCCGCCTTCACCGTGGACCTCACGCCGCCCGCGGCCGCGGTCCGGCCGGAGTACCCGGTCTTCTCGCCGAACGGAGACGGCAAACTCGACGAAATGGCCCTCACCCAAGAAGCCTCGGACGAGGTGGCCTGGAAGGGCGAACTGAGCAGCGTCGACGCCGCGCTCGTGGTCAAGACCTTCCGGTTCGCCGGCGTTCCCGCCGCGAGCATCCGCTGGGACGGCCGCGACGACTCGGGCCGCCTGGCGCCCGACGGCGACTACTCCTACCGCCTCGTCGCCACGGACCGGGCCGGCAACTCCGGAGCCTCGCAGCCGGCGCGCTTCGCGCTCAGCACGGCCGACACGCCGCTGCTCCTGACCGCGGACCTCCTGACCTTCTCGCCCAACGGCGACGGAGCCAAGGATGTCCTGACCCTCGCGCCGCAGGTCAAGGTCACCGAAGGCATCGCGTCCTGGTCGGTGGAGATCGTGGACGCGGCGGGAACGACGGTCCGCGGCTTCCAGGGCACGGGGACGGTGCCCAAGACCATCGCGTGGAACGGCACCGACGCGAAGGGAGCGCGGGTAAGCGACGGCGTCTACGCCGCCCGCGCCGTGGTCCGGTACGCCATGGGCAACGAGCCCACGGCGGCCTCGCCCCGCTTCATCGTGGATACCGTCGCGCCCGCGGTGGAACTCTCGGCCCCCTACACGCTCTTCTCCCCGAACGCCGACGGGCGCAAGGACGACCTGCCCTTCGCCGTCCGCACCGCGGGCAACGACGAATGGGAAGCGGCCATCCTCGACAAGGCCAACGCGGTCGTCGCGACCTGGGTCTGGACCGGCGCGGCGCCGGCCGTCGTCTGGAAGGGCCTCGACGCGGCGGGCAACCTCGCGGCCGACGGCGCCTACCGCTTCCGCGTCAGGTCCACCGACGAGGCGGGTAACCGGACCGAGCGCGTCCTCGACGGCATCGTCCTGGACGCCCGCACCGGCCGCGCCTTCCTGACGGCCTCCGCCCAAGCGCTCTCCCCGAACGGCGACGGCGTCGCCGACGAGGTGCGCTTCGGAACGGTCGTAACGCTCAAGGACGGCATCGAGACGTGGAAGCTCGAGATCCTGGACGAGGCGGGGACGGCCCGGCGGACCTTCGCGCCCGCCGACGCCGCGGCCGCCGAGAAAGCGCCGCCCGCCGAATTCGCCTGGAACGGCAAGGACGAGGCGGGATCCGTGGTGGAGGGCAAGCGGTCCGCCCGGCTCACCGTCTCCTACCGCAAGGGAGACCTCGTGACCGCCGTCGCGGGGCCCTTCCTCGTGGACGTCACGGCGCCCGTCCTCAAGCTGGAATCCTCGCCGCGCTGGTTCAGCCCGGACAACGACGGCGTGGAGGACGAACTGTCCATCGCCCTCTCGGCCCTGGACGCGTCGGCGATCGACGCCTGGAGCCTGGAGATCGTGGAGCCGCAGCCGCCCTACCAGGTCTTCTCCCGGTTCGAGGGGAAAGGCTCGCCGTCGAGCCGCATCGTCTGGGACGGCAGGTCGACCAAGGGCGAGCTCGTCCAGGCGGCTACCGACTACAAGGCGATCTTCCGCGCGAAAGACGTTCTCGGGAACGCCGCGGAGATCCCGGCGGTCATCGGGGTGGACGTCCTCGTCATCCGCGAAGGTGACATCCTCAAGATCAAGGTACCTTCGATCATCTTCCGGGAGAACCAGGCCGACTTCGTCGGATTGCCGCAGGACATCGTGGACAACAACGTCCGCGTGCTGAAGCGCATCGCCGAGATCCTCAACAAGTTCAAGGATTACCAGGTCAAGGTCGAGGGGCACGCGAACCCGGTGGCGCGGACCGCGGCCGAGGAAAAGAACGAACTCCAGCCTCTGAGCGAGGCGCGGGCCAAGGCGGTCCTCGCCGAACTCGTGCGCAACGGGGTGAACGCCGACCGGCTCTCGGCGATCGGCATGGGCGGCACGCGGCCGGTCGTGAAGTGGGAAGCCCGCGACGACTGGTGGAAGAACCGCCGCGTGGAATTCATCCTGATCAAGTGAGGCCGGCGCGGCGCGGGATTCGGCCCG
>JAEXTK010000176.1 GCA_023406985.1 Spirochaetota bacterium
GGCGGAGGCCCGCCTCGCCGCCGCCGCGCCGCTCCAGGCGGAGATCGCGAAGCACGACCGGGTACACGCAGCGCTGGAGCGGGTGGCCCAGGAGGCCTTTTCTCAACTCGGCCTCCGGGTCTGCATCGGCGCCTCGCCTTCGTTCCCCGCGGACGGCCCCGCGCTCTTTTCCGCGGCCCAGGACGCGGTCTCCCTCGCGCGCTCGGAACGCTCGGTCGCGCTCCTCGTGCCCGACCGCGGGGAGGTCGAGGTCGGCACCGAATGCGGCGAACGCTGCGGAGGGCCGATCGTCGAACGGGCGATCTCCCTGCTGCGGGCCCGTCTGGCGGAGGATCTTTCGCTCGCGGACGTGGCCATCGCGGTATCCTGCTCTCCCTTCCACCTGAGCCGGCTCTTCCGGCTGCACGCGGGCGACACCTTCGTGCACGTGTTCAGCAGGCTCCGCGTGGAGGCCGCGAAGGCCTTGCTGCGGAGCGGCCAATACAGCGTCAAGGAAGTGGGCTCCATGGTCGGTTTCAACGACCAGGCCTACTTCGCGCGCGTCTTCCGGAAGCTGGAGGGTCTGTCCCCGTCGGAATTCCGCTAGACCGTTCCGGGGCGCAAGATCGTCCGCAACTTGACAAGAAATTCTTCATCCGCCCGGTACCTACCGGGCGTAGGCTGGAGTCGCCCGGTTCGGGGCGAATAGTCGGAGCGAGGGAGGTATGCATGAGGGTGTCCAGGCTCGGAGCGGTCATGCTCGCGACCCTCGCCGCTTGGTCGTTCGTTCTCGTCGGATGCCGTAGGCGGGACGTTCCGGTCGGCGACGCAAAGAGAATCGTGATGCGCCTCGCCGAGACCCATCCCCTCGATTATCCGACCACCAAGGGCGATCAGAGATTCGCCGACCTCGTGAGAGAGCGGAGCAACGGCCGCATCACGATCGTGGTGTACCACGGTTCCCAGCTCGGCCAGGAGAAGGCCGTCATCGAACAGGTCCAGTTCGGCGCCATCGATTTCACCCGCGTGAGCCTCTCGCCGCTGGGTTCCTTCGTGCCGGTCCTGAACGCGCTCCAGCTGCCTTACGTGTACCGGTCGGAAGACCACATGTGGAAGGTCCTCCTCGGCCCGATCGGCCAGGAACTTTTCGCCGCGCTCGAGCCCCACAACTTCGTCGGCATCGGCTGGTTCGAGCCGGGCGCCCGCAACTTCTACAATTCCAAACACCCCATCTCCCAACCCGAGGACCTCGCCGGCCTCAAGATCCGCGTCCAGGAAAATGACCTCATGGTCGGCTTCGTGAACGCCTTCGGCGCGATCGCGACCCCGATGCCCTACGGCGAGGTCTATTCCGGCCTCCAGACCGGCGTCATCGACGGCGCGGAAAATAATTGGCCGAGCTACGAGTCCACGAGCCAGTACGAGGTGGCCAAGTACTACACGCTGGACGAGCATACCCGCGTGCCGGAGATCATCATCGCCTCCAAGATTTCCATGCAGCGTCTCTCCGCGGAGGATCAGGCCCTCATCAAGCGGGCCGCGTTGGACGCCATCCCGTACCAGCGGCAACTCTGGGCCGAACGGGAGAAGGCCTCGGAGGCCAAGGTCCGCGCGGCGGGGTCGATCATCACCAAGATCGAAGACAAGGGGCCCTGGCAGGCGCGGATGCGAGAGCTCTACGCCGCGCAGTCCGAGGAGATCCAGGCGCTCGTGAAGCGGATCAGCGAAGTGAAGTGACCCCGGTCATCGGCGCGCGCCCGTCTTCCTGAAACAGTCGAGCAAGTGGTCATCCACCAAGCCGGCGGACTGCATGAAGGCGTACACGATCGTGGGGCCGACGAAGCTGAAGCCGCGTTTCTTGAGCTCCTTGGAGATTTTCTCCGCGAGCGGCGTCACGGCGGGAACGTCGGACATCGTCTTCGGCTGGTTCACGATGGGCGCGCCGTCCGTGAAGGCCCAGAGCCAGGCGGCAAAAGGGTTTCTTCCCGCGCCCGGCTCTTCCGCCATGCGGAGGTAGGCCGCCGCGTTGCCGATGGCGGATTCTATCTTGCGCCGGTTGCGGATGATGAGCGGGTCGGCCATGAGCCGCGCGACGTCGGCCTCGCCGTAACCCGCCATGCGCCGCGGGTCCAGCCCGTCGAAGGCGCGGAAGTAGCCCTCCCGTCGCTTGAGGATCGTGATCCAGGAGAGGCCGGCCTGCGCTCCCTCCAGTATGAGGAGGGGGAACAGCTTCCGGTCATCGCGGATCGGGACTCCCCACTCCTCGTCGTGGTAGCGGATATAGGCGGCGTCCGTGCCGCACCAGGGACATCGATTGGGTCGGATATCGTTCATGGCGCCATTGTAGCGCGGATAGCGCGGCCGCGCCCGCTTCGATCGGCGCCGCGGTTACGGTCGATGCGGCGGTTACGGTCGATGCGGCCTTCCGGCTCGCGGCCGCTTGCCGCGGCGCGGGCCTCCGTGGCAAACTCGCGTCTATGCCTGACGCAACCGGTTTCCTCTATTCTCAGATCGGCTATGACCTCCAGGCCACCAAGCGCGCGCTCGTGCGCGGCGGCGCGGGCTTCCTGTCCGACGCCGCGGAACTCGCCGTGCTCGACGCATCGGACCACCAGGAGCGCCTCGTAACGCCCCTCGCGTACTGGGGCGAAGCGTGGGGGTCCCATTGGTGGCGCGCCGATTTCTCGGCCCTCGCCGAGGGTGGGGAGTACGTCCTGGAATTCCGCGACGGGCGCGTTCTCCATCGCTCGGAGCCGGTTCCCGTCGGGTCGAACGTCCTCTGGGACCGGACGATCGACGCCGTCGCCTTCTACCAGCTGGCCGAACGCGCGGCGCTCGCGCGGAACGGGCTCGGTTTCAAGGACTGCGGCCATCACTGGCGGGAATCCTCCAGCCATACGCCCCTCGTCATCGGGCTCTGCGACCTCCTGGAAGTCGGTTTCCAGCACCTGTCCGCTTCCCGCGTGGAGGAGCTCAAGGCGAACCTCGTGCGCGGCTGCGACTACCTCGGCCGCTGCCAGGACGCCGCTTCCGAACTCGGCCTCGGCGACGGGGCCCTGGTCCACGAATTCCCCTCGGTCCTCCACGTCATTCCGGGCACCGTGGGACAGGCTGCCGTCGCCTTCTCCCGCGCGGGGCGGCTGCTCCTGGAGACGCACCGCGCGAAGGGTCTGGAATACCTGGACCGCGGCAAGCGCGCGCTCCGCTATCTCATGGAGGCCTCGGTCCCCTTCCGCGACGGTTTCCACGCGGCCGGCCACGGGGCGGACGAAGGGTTCGTGCCGCCGGGCGAGTGGCAGACCCGCGAGCTCGTCATGCTGTGCTGGGCCGCGGTGGAGCTCTGGCTCGCCGGATCCAAGCCGCATCAGCGGATCGCCGCGGATTTCGCGCGCTCCATCATGGCGCGCCAAGTCACCGCGGAGGACGCGGAGGGGGCCGGTCTGCCGGGTCTGCCCGAGGGCGGTCTCTGGGGACATTTCAGGACTTACGGCGGCGCGGAATTCACGGAGAAGGCGAACACCCACCACCACTGGGGCGCCGACACGGGGGCCGTCTTCCCGCACTACCTCTACCCGATCGGTCTCATGGCCCGCCTCTGGGGGTACCACGAGGACGCCCCGCGCTGGAAAGCGTGCCTGGAGAATTTCCGGGACGGCTACCTCATCCCGGCCTGCCGGGCCAACCCCTTCGGCATCCTTCCCATGGGCTTCTGGAAGGGCGAGGGCCTGCTCGCCTTCTCGGGCCCCTGGCACGGCTGCAACGTCACGCTCGGCTTCGCTTCCGCGCTCGCGAGCGAACTCAAGTTCTTCGTCGGCGGCGAGGAACTGGAAGAGATCGCGACCGCGAACCTCCAGTGGATCGCGGGACTCAACGCGGGGGTGACGGAGGACTCCTTCGCGTCCTGCCTCAAGTACAAGGAGACGATCGGCGCAGGAGTCGCCCTGCCGGTGTCCATGGTCCACGGGGTAGGGCTCCGGTCGGCCGAATGCTGGACGGGCATCCGGGGCACCGTCATGAACGGTTTCTCGAACAACCCCCAATTCCAGCATTCCGTCCGCCCCTGTCGGGAGCTGGATGGACCGCGCCACTTCACCGACGAAGATTGGATACCCCACGCGGGCGGCCTCATCGCCGCCCTCGCCTGGCAGCGCGAGGTCCGGTTCTTCGCGGGGGCGGGCGCCCAGAGCTGAGGCCCGGGAAGCGCGTGACGGCACGGATATCGGGGTCCTGTCGGATATAAAACGGACCTCACTATAGGACAGCCACGAGCGCCCTGGAGCGAGGGCCCGCATGACGGTTCCTCTTGACACCGTGGGGGACTCGTATGATAATGCCATCGATGGCAATTAGTGGACAGGAACGTGCCAACCATTCATGACGTCGCGCGCGAGGCAGGGGTCTCGGCCCGCACCGTCTCCCGGGTGATGAACGACGCGGTCAACGTGCGGCCCGATACGCGGGAGCGCGTCCGCGCCGTGGCGGAGCGCATGGGCTTCAGGCCCGATCCGAGCGCGCGCGCCCTCAAGTCGGGACGGACGCGCCTCGTGGGCATCGTGGCGAACGCGGTCTCGAGCGACGCGACGCTACGCCGCATCGAGGTGATCTCCAAGCTCTTCAACGCCGCCGGCTACGCGGTCCTGGTCCAATACGCCGACACGAGCGAGATCGAGGAGGCCGCGATACGGGACGTGGCGCCCCGCTGCGACGGCCTCGTCGTCTTCACCAATCTCCGCGCCGACCGTTCTCCCTCTCTGGACGCCTTGGCCGACGACGGCTACCCCTTCCTGCTCGTGGATCCCCCGACGGCGGTGCCGTATCCTTCCGTCCGTATGGACCGACGTTCCGGGTACCGGGAAGCCGTGAAGTACCTCGCGCACAAGGGGCGTTCCCGCTTCCTCCTCCTCATCGAGGAATTCCGCTCATCGGAGCGCATCGCCGGCTTCCGGGAAGGGCTCGAGCAGGCGGCTTTCGCCTACGCCGAAGCGATGGTCGCGCGCACGGGGAAGGGCTTCGCGGGGGGCCGGTCCGCGGCCGAGGAGATCGCGCGGCGCTTCGCCGCCGGCGAGTTGGACGCGGTCCTCTGCCACAACGACAAGATCGCCGTCGGCCTCATGGGGACGTTGGCCGGCCTCGGCGTGCGGGTGCCCGAAGACGTCGCGGTGGTCGGCTTCGACGACGACGCGTACGCGGCCTTCGTGTCCCCGCCCTTGACGACCATCGCCCAGGGCGGCGGCGACGTGGGGGCGTACATCTTCGAACAGCTCAAGAACCGAATCGAATACGGGACGCCCGTAGAAAGCCGGACATTCGGCACGGGCATAATCATGCGCGCTTCGGCGTAGTATATTGGTGCGATCGTTACGTACGATTGCACCGATATACTCGGCCGGGGGAGGAAATAATGGCGAAAGCGGATATCGGACTCGTCGGACTCGCGGTCATGGGCGAGAACCTCGTCCTCAACATGGAGAGCCGCGGCTTCACCGTGGCGGTCTACAATCGAACCACCTCTAAAGTGGATGACTTCACGGCAGGACGCGGTGCGGGCAAGAAGATCGTGGGATGCAAGAGTCCCGCGGAACTCGCGGCGGCCCTCTCCAAGCCGCGGAAGGCTATGATCATGGTCAAGGCGGGCCGGCCGGTGGACGATACCATCGAACAACTCCTCGCGGTCTTCGAGCCGGGGGACGTCATCATCGACGGCGGCAACTCGAACTACCAGGACACCATGCGGAGGACCGCCTACCTCGAGTCGAAGGGGCTCCTCTTCATCGGCACCGGCGTCTCCGGCGGCGAGGAGGGCGCGCTCACCGGCCCGTCCATCATGCCCGGCGGCTCCCCGGCGGCTTGGCCGCTCGTGAAGCCCATCCTCCAGGCCATCGCCGCCAAGGTGGACGATAACGTTCCCTGCTGCGACTGGGTGGGAGAGAACGGCGCGGGCCACTTCGTGAAGATGGTCCACAACGGCATCGAATACGGCGACATGCAGCTCATCTGCGAGACCTACCAGATCATGAAGGACGTGCTCGGCCTCTCGTACGAGGAGATGCGCGACGTCTTCGACGAGTGGAACCGCGGCGAACTCGGGAGTTACCTCGTGGAGATCACCCGCGATATCCTCGGCTTCAAGGACGCCGACGGATCGCCCCTCGTGGAGAAGATCCTGGACACCGCGGGCCAGAAGGGCACCGGCAAGTGGACCGGCATCGCGGCGTTGGAGTTCGGCGTCCCGCTCACCCTCATCGGCGAGGCCGTCTTCGCGCGCTGCCTCTCGGCGGCCAAGGACGAGCGCGTCGTCGCGAGCAAGCAGTACGCCGCGCCCGCGCGCACGTTTACGGGAAGCAAGAAAGCCTTCATCGTGGATCTCAAGAGCGCCCTCTACGCCTCCAAGATCGTCTCCTACGCCCAGGGGTACCTCCTCATGCGCGAGGCGGCCAAGGAATACGGCTGGAAGCTCAACAACGGCGGCATCGCGCTCATGTGGCGGGGCGGCTGCATCATCCGCTCGGTCTTCCTCGGCAAGATCAAGGAAGCCTTCGACCGGAAGCCCGACCTCTCCAACCTGCTCCTGGATCCCTTCTTCCGCGAGCGGGTGGACGCGGCGCAGGCCTCCTGGCGGCGCGTGGTGGCCGCGGCGGTGGCGAACGGCGTTCCCGCGCCGACGCTTACGAGCGCCCTCGCGTACTTCGACGGCTTCCGGAGCGAGCGGCTCCCGGCGAACCTGCTCCAGGCCCAGCGCGACTACTTCGGCGCCCACACCTATGAGCGCACCGACAAGCCGCGCGGAGAATTCCACCACACGAACTGGACCGGACGCGGCGGCTCCACGAGCGCCTCGACGTATACGGCCTAGCGAAGGAGCGATTCATGGCACCCTTATCGATTCCGACAGCGGATAAAACCGCGCACGATTTCCTCGCGCTCGGGGCGCTCGTCACCCGGCTGGACCCGGGGGTGGTTCCCTTCGCCGAGGCGGACCGGTACGACCTCCACGTCTCGGGCGGCGAATACAACGTCGCCGCGAACCTCTCAGTCTGCTTCAAGCAGCGGACGGCGATCGCGTCCGCCATCGTGGATTACCCGATCGGCGCTCGGGTGGAGAAGGCTGTCCGGAGCTCGGGCGTGACGCCCTATTACGTGCGCTTCAAGCATGACGGGGTGCGCGGGCCGAACATGGCCACCGTCTGGAGCGACCGCGGCCAAGGCGTGCGCGCTCCGGTCGTCTTCTACAATCGATCCAACGAGGCGGCCGGCTACTTGAAGCGCGGCAGCTTCGATTGGGATTCGATCTTCGCCGAAGGCGTGCGCTGGTTCCACTCGGGCGGCATCTTTTCCGCCCTCTCCGATTCGACGCCGGGCCTCGTGATCGAGGCGATGACGGCCGCCAAGAAGGCCGGCGCCGTCGTCTCCTTCGACCTGAACTACCGCGCCAAACTCTGGGCGGTGGCCGCCGCGGCCGCGGGCAAGGACCCCTCCAAGGCGCCGGAGGCCGCCGCCGAGACCCTCCGCGAGATCGTCCGGCACGTGGATGTCCTCGTCGGCAACGAGGAGGACCTCCAGAAGGGCCTCGGGCTCAAGGGGCAGGACGTGGAATCGAAGGGGAAACTCGATCCTTCGGCCTTCTTCGGGATGATGGAGTCGGTGGTCAAGGACTTCCCGAACGTCAAGGCGGTGGCCACGACGCTCCGCGAAGTGCACTCGACCAACCGGCACTCCTGGGGAGCGGTCCTCTGGCTGGACGGCAAGAGCTACGTTTCGCCGACCTGCGAGCTGGACGTCTACGACCGCGTCGGCGGGGGCGACGGCTTCGCGGCGGGTCTCATCTACGGTCTCTTGAACGGCAAGTCGCCCGAGGACGCGCTCCGCCTCGGCTGGGCCCACGGCGCCCTGCTCACGACCTTCCCGGGAGACACCACCATGGCGACCCTGGATCAGGTGGAGGCCTTCGCCAAGGGCGGCTCCGCGCGCATCCAGCGGTAAGGGCACGCGGCGGCGGCATTTGCGCCCGCCGCCGTTCTTGACTATACTTACGTGTAGGAGGACGCGACCATGAACCTTGAACCGATCGGTCCCGTCGGCCTTACCGTTCCGCCGCCGGAACTCCAGCCCCAACCCGAACCGCTCCCCGTAGCCGAGCAATCTCCGGCTCCCGAAGCCGCCCCGCTCCCGCCCTATCAAGGCTCGTCGATCGACGAGACCGCCTGAGCCGGAATCGCCTTATCTACCTACCCCCTCGATGAGGGGGTAGTGGAGAACCCCGCAGCGCGCGCCGAACGAATTCTGTCTTTATCTGAAGGCGGATCGCTCCCCGCTCCCAATAAGTCGCGCGCGAGGAGTTCGCAACGAGGGGGAGCATTATTAAAAGGGGTCGCACCCTACTCGTATATGCGGGAACCGCGCGCGGTTCCTGATCGCCAGCGCGAGGGTGCGCGCATGAAAACGGCCCGGCTTAGCCCGGGCCGTTTTTATGCGCACGGGCCCTCGCGCTGGGACAGATATTGCGCGCGGTTCCCGATTAGTGAGTAGGGCGCTCCCCCTACAATATATGCTCCAAGAACCTCTTGGTGCGTTCTTCCTTGGGGTTGGTGAAGAATTCCTCGGGCGACGCCGATTCCACGATCTGGCCCTGGTCCATGAAGATGACCCGATTCGCGGCGGCGCGGGCGAAGCCCATCTCGTGGGAGACCACGAGCATGGTCATGCCCTCCCTGGCGAGGTCCGTCATGACGTCCAGGACTTCCTTGATCATCTCGGGGTCCAGGGCGCTGGTCGGCTCGTCGAAGAGCATGACCTTGGGGTTCATGGCGAGCGACCTGGCGATGGCGACGCGCTGCTGCTGGCCGCCGGAGAGTTGGTCCGGATAGGCGTTGGCCTTGTCCAGGAGTCCGACTTTCTTGAGGAGCCTGCGGGCTAGGTCGTCCGCTTCGTCCCTGGCGGTCTTCTTGACCGTCTCGGGCGCGAGCGTGATGTTGCCCATCACCGAGAGATGGGGGAAGAGGTTGAAGCTCTGGAAGACCATGCCCACCTCTTCGCGGATGCGGCGGATATCGGCCTTCTCGTCGGTCACGCTCTCGCCGTCGATGAGTATGGAACCGCCGTCCATGCGTTCCAGCCGATTGACGCCGCGGAGCAAGGTGCTCTTGCCGGAACCGGACGGGCCGATGATGAGGATCACCTCGCCTTTCTTGACGTCCAAGTCCACGCCGCGCAGGGCCTCGACGTGGCCGAAGGTCTTGCGTACGCCTCGGATGCTAATGAACGGTTCCACGATGCCTCAACCTTTCTTCCATCATCGCGACGAGGCGCGAGAAGAAGAGCGTCATCACGAGGTAGATCAGCGCGATGACCGTATAGCTGGCGAAATACCTGAACGAGGTGGACGCGTACTCGCGTCCGCGTCTGAGCAGGTCCGATACCGCGAGGATGGACACGAGGGACGAATCCTTGAGCAGCGCGATGAATTCGTTCCCGATCGGCGGCAGGATGATCTTGACGGTCTGCGGCAATACGACCTTGCGCATCGCCTGGCTCCGGCTAAGGCCGAGGGCGAGCGCCGCCTCCATCTGCCCCTTCGGGATAGCCTGGATGCCGGCGCGGAAGATTTCCGCCATGTACGCGCCGTAGCAGATCGACATCGCCATGATCGCGGCGGCCGGGCCGCTGACTTTGAACCATTCCCCGAGAGCGTAGTAGATATAGAACAGCTGGACCAGCAGGGGAATGCCGCGGATGATCTCCACGTAGACCGTGGCGACGCGGTTCACGATCGGTTGGCGCGAAATGCGTCCGAGTCCCGCGAAGAGCCCGATGATGAGCGCGAAGAAGATGGACGCGACCGTCACCCCGAAGGTGACGGCGAGCCCGTCCGGGACGAAGGCGAGTATCTTGAGGTACGGATCCGGCTGGAAGAGCACGAGTCCGGCCAGCATGGCGAGAGCGCCGAAAAAGGAAATGTTCCAGGCCGACAGGGCGCCGTGTTCCCCTTTTTGGGGAATGAGCGTCCCGTCGGTTACGTTGATGTGGGTCGGTAGGGGAAGATCGGAGTCTTCCCCTCCCTTTCGAGCGCGTGAGTCCGCCATGCTAACGGAGCCATTTCCCGGCGATCTCGTCGAGCTTCCCGGAGGCCTTGATCTTCGCGAGGCCGTCGTTGATGAGCGCGAGGGTCTTGGTATCGCCCTTCTTGACGGCGACGCCGAGCCATTCATCGGTGAAGGGAGAGCCGACCATCTCGAGCTTGTCCTTGAACTTCTCGGTCTGCATGGCGAAATTGGCGGCGATGGGGTTATCGGCGACCACGCCCGCGATGCGGCCGTTCGCGAGGTCCTCGAACGCGAGTCCGACCTCGTCGTAGGTCGCCAGGACCACGCCGGGAACCTTGCCGATCTCGATGGCGCCGGTGGTGCCGATCTGGGCTCCGACCTTCTTGCCCTTGAGGTCGGCGAGGGTGGTCACGCCCTCGAGCCCCTTGGCGACCACGAGGATCTGGCCGGCGTTCACGTAGGGCTCCGAGAAGTCCATGGTGGCCTTGCGCTCTTCGGTGATGGTGACCGAGGAGCAGATAGCGTCGTAGTTGCCCGCGGCGAGGCCGGCGAAGATGCCGTCCCAGGCGGTGTTGCGGATCTCGATGTCGAAGCCGCCGGCTTCGGCGATGGCCGCCATCATCTCGGGGGCGAAGCCGACGATGTTCTTGTTCTCATCGACGAATTCCATGGGCGGCCACGTCGCATCGGATGCGATGACGAGTTTGACGCGCTCGGCCGCGGCGGGGGCGGCTTCCTTCTTGGCGCAGGATGCGAGGGTAACAACGGCCAAAGCCGCGACGGCAATAGCGCCGAGCGTGCGTACGGAGCGATGGATCGACATGAGCGTCCTCCTCTGGTTCGAATCGAAAAGAGACTGTTCAGTATACTATTCTGATATACAGGCCGTGTCAATTTCGCGCATATTTATGCACGTCGTCCCTTTGCCCAAGCTCGTCCTCTCGGGTATCCTGGGCGAATGGATCAGTTGCTTTCCCTCGTCGTGCTTTTCTCCTTCCTCGCCGTCGGCATGGTCATCCATCGCCTCCGTCTCGCGCCGAAGCCGCCCGTCGTGGACGCCGCCGCGCGGTGGACGCTGTACGTGCTCTTGGCGTCCATGGGTTTGCGCCTCGCGCAGAGCCGGGATATCGCCGGCCGGCTCGGCGAGATCGGAGCCCTCGCCCTCTCCACGGCCGCGGCCACGGTCGCGGGCACGGTGCTCGCGCTCCTTGCCCTCGGTCCGCTGTTCAGGCGCTGCGAACGGGGCGGGTGCGGCGATCAGGACGATCGAGCCCCGGCCGGGCTCCCGCCTGCGGAAACGGCCCCATCCACCGCCTCCGGCGCGCCCTTTGACCTGAAGTCCCACCTCCGGGGCCCCCTGCGGCTACTCCTCATCGTCGTCGTCGCCTTTCTCGTCGGACTCGCCCTGCCGGCGATCCCCTTCCTGTCCTCCGGCTCCCTCACCACGTGGACCCTCTACGCGCTCCTCGCGTTCATCGGCATGCAGATGGCCGCGAACGAGGTCAACCTCGGCGCCATGCTGTTGCGCCCGGCGACGCTCATCGCCCCCATCGGGACCATCATCGGGTCGCTCGGCGGATCGCTCGCCGTCGGCGCGCTCTTCCGCCTCGGCGTGGGGAAGTCGCTCGCCCTCGGGGCGGGGTTCGGCTGGTACAGCCTATCCGGCGTGCTCATCACGGATCTCGGCGACCCCCTGCTCGGATCGGCGGCCTTCCTCGCGAACATGCTCAGGGAAACCATCGCCCTCCTCGCGATACCCTTCCTGGCCTCCACGGGACGGTCCGAACTCGCGATCGGGGCGGGCGGAGCCACGAGCATGGACGTGACGCTGCCGCTCATCGAGCGCTGCGCGGGGCCCCGGAGCGTGCCGCTGTCCATCGCCCACGGACTCGCGCTTTCCCTCCTGGTGCCGGTGCTCGTGCCTCTGCTCTATCGCCTCGGCTAGGTCTTCGCGCTTGCCCTACGGCGAATAGGGAATTACACTCCTACTACAGAGGAGGGCAGATGCTTTTTCGATCCACGCGTTCCGGCGGTTCCCCTGTTTCCTTCAAGGACGCCGTTCTCCGCTGTCTGCCGACGGACGGGGGACTCTACGTGCCGACCGCGACGGTGGACCTCCGTCAGTTCTTCCTCCATATGGACGCCGATACGAGCTATCCCGAGCTCGTGGCGACGGTCGCGCCTCCCCTGCTCCAGGGGGAACTCAACCCCTTCTCCGCGGCCCGCGTCGCGGAGAGCGCGTTCAACTTCGAGCCGGAACTCCGTCGTTTGGACGATCAGCTGTCGGTCCTGGAATTGCACAACGGGCCCACGGGCGTGTTCAAGGATTTCGGCATCGCGTTCCTCGCGGCGGTGATGGAGGAGCTGCTCAAGAACGGCGGCAACGCCATGACGCTCACGGCCACGACCCGGGATACGGGGGCGAGCGTCGCCCACGCCTTCGCGGGCAGGGCGGGGATCACCGCGGTGATCCTGTACCCCGCCGGCCCGGTGCGGGGCCTCGACCCGAGCACCTTCCTCCCCGCGGGGGGCAACATCCTGCCCATCCGGATCGACGGCACCTTCGACGATTGCCAGCGCCTCATCCGCGAGGCCTTCGACGACCGGCCCTTCGCGGAACGCTACGGTCTCACGAGCGCGAACACGATCAACGTCGGCCGCCTGCTGCCGCAGACCTTCTACTTCCTGTACGCCTTCGTGCGGCTCAAGAAGGAACTTACCGGCGACCTCTTCTTCAGCGTGCCTTCCGGCAACTTCGGCAACCTCATCGCGGGCCTCTACGCGTGGAAATTCGGGATGCCCGTCAACGGGTTCATCGCCGCGATGAACGAGAACGATTCCTTCGGCGATTACCTCCGCGGAAAGGGCTTCGCCCCGCGCGAGCCGATCCGGACCGTCTCCGCCTCCATGGACGTCGGGAATCCTTCGAACTACGAGCGCCTGGCGGCCTTCTACGCGGAGTCGCCGGCCGTCATGAGGAACATGGTCTATCCCGAGAAGATCGACGACGCGGCGACCTTGGCGGCCATGGAACGCGCCTGGAAGCGGTACGGCCTCATGCTGGATCCCCACAGCGCGGTCGGTTTCGCCGCGGCAGAACGGGCCGTCTCCGGAGACCTGGAAGACGGACACGTCGTGGTGGTTTCCACGGGCCACCCCGCGAAGCACGTGGACCTCGTGCGCAAAACCCTCGGCCGCGATCCGGAAACTTCGGCGACGCTTACCGCCCTCGGCCGGGAAGTCGATCCCGTCGCGACCATCCCCGCGCGCCTGGACGCGCTGGAGGCGGCGATCGCCGGCTGCTGCTGAGCCCGATCGCGCGCGGCCCCGTCCGGCCCCGGCCGGCGCGGCCCCTGCGGCCGCGACGTGCATGGCTCCGGCC
>JAEXTK010000178.1 GCA_023406985.1 Spirochaetota bacterium
CGGAGGTCGCGGGGATCGCGCGGGCCTTGGTCGCGGAGGGGCGAAAGTCGTTCTTCGGGATGCGGGCATTTCTGACGCGACTCTCGCTGGACGGGATGGACGAAGCAATATGGAAGAAAGCGATCTACCGGCCGGAGTTGGGGAAGGTGGAGGGAGGGAGGCTTCCACAGTTCGCGTTCGCATGAGGTGGAGGCGTCGCTTTAGTTCAGGTTTCCCAAAGCTTCGGGACACTGATGAAAAGCCCCCGCCGGGGATGAAGCCGGCGAGGGCAGGAGGAGGAAGAAACCACGTTTTACGGGACTTTCGGGAAGTCCTTGATGCAGTCCAGCGACCGGGCGAGGACCTCCGGCGAGGGTTCGTGGTCCTGGAGCTTGCCCGTCAGGAACTTGTCGTAGCCGATGAGGTCGAGCATGCCGTGGCCGGAGAGACCGAACACGATGACTTTCTCTTTCCCTTCTTCCTTGGCCCGCTTGGCCTCGCGGATGGCCTGGGCCACCGCGTGGCTCGTCTCGGGAGCCACGATGATGCCCTCGCTGCGCGCGAAGGCGACGGCGGCCTCGAAGCACTCGGTTTGGCCGATGGACTTGGGCGTCACGAGGCCGTCAGCGACGGCCTTGGAGACGAGGGGCGCCATGCCGTGATAGCGGAGGCCGCCCGCGTGGATGGTGTCGGGGATGTACTCGTGGCCGAGCGTGTACATGGGCAGGAGCGGCGTCATGCCGGACATGTCGCCGATATCGTACGCGAAGGGGCCCCGGGTCAGCGTCGGGCACGAGGACGGCTCCACCGCGAGGATCTCGATCTTGGCGCCTTCGATCTTATCCTTGACGAAGGGGAAGGAGAGGCCGGCGAAGTTGGAGCCGCCGCCGGCGCAGGCGATGACGATGTCGGGCGTCCGCTCGTCGATCTTGGCGAGCTGGGCCTTGGTCTCTTGCCCGATGATGGTCTGGTGGAGCATCACGTGGTTGAGCACCGAGCCGAGGGCGTACTTGGTGGAGCCGGACTTGTCGCTGACCGCCTCCTCCACCGCCTCGCTGATCGCGATGGCGAGGCTGCCCGGGCAATCGGGGTCCTTCGCGAGCACCGACCTGCCCGCGTTGGTGGTATCCGAGGGACTCGCGACGCACTTCCCGCCCCACGTCTGCATCATGAGCTTTCGGTACGGCTTCTGCTCGAAGCTGACCTTCACCATGTAGATCTTGCACTCCAGGCCGATGAGGGAGCAGGCGAACGAGAGGGCGCTGCCCCACTGGCCGGCGCCGGTCTCGGTCGTGAGCTTCTTCACGCCGGCGATCTTGTTGTAGTAGGCCTGGGCGACCGCCGTGTTCGGCTTGTGGCTGCCCGCGGGCGAGACGCTCTCGTTCTTATAGTAGATGCGGGCCGGCGTACCGAGGAGCTTCTCCAGGGCTACGGCGCGATGCAGAGGAGAAGGCCGCCACTTGTAGAGTATGTCGAGGATAGGTTCGGGGATATCGATCCAGCGCTCGGCGGACATCTCCTGCTCGATGAGGTTCATCGGGAAGATGGCGCTCATCATCTCGGGCGTCACGGGCTTGCCGTCCGGACCGAGCGGGGGGAGCATCGGCGTGCGGAAGTCCGCTGCGAGGTTGTACCACCTGCGCGGCATCTCCGACTCGGAGAGCAGGACCTTGATGGAGGAGGCGGGTTTCTTGTCGAGGGCGGACATGACGGGCTCCTTCGATGTTTCTATTCATAGATACATCAGCCATTCTTATACCATGACCGGCCGCATCGCGCAAGCGTTTTTTCTTTTTAACCGTATCCTCATAATTCCCCAGCTGCCCGCCCTTAACCTTTCGCTCATGTTTTACTAACATTCGCGCGTACGGGACGGGCCTCCGCGGCCGAAACCACCCAAATCAGGAGACCCGATGGCGGGACAAATCCTTTTCATCGCTTTCGAATTGGCGGGAGCCCTCGCCTTGTTCATGTTCGGCATGCAGCTGAGCTCCGACGGCTTCCAGCGGGCGGCCGGGGATCGCCTGCAACACACCGTCAATCTGATGACCAAGAACAGGGTCGTCTCCGTGTTTACCGGCATCCTCGTGACCATCCTGGTCCAGTCGTCGTCCGCGACGACGGTCATGGTGGTCTCCTTCGTGAACGCGGGCCTCCTCACCCTGTTCCAGTCGATCGGCGTCATCATGGGCGCCAACATCGGCACCACGCTCACCGGCTGGATCGTGGCCGCGGTCGGCGTCAAGAAGTTCAGCATCGTCGCCCTTGCCGTGCCGCTCTTCGGCGTCGGCTACTTTCTTTCGCTCATCAAGGACAAGAAGCGCGGCGACGTCTTCAAGGGCTACGGCGAGGGGCTCATGGGCTTCGCCCTCATCTTCCTGGGGCTGGAATTCATGGCCAAGGCCATCCCGGATCCTTCCCCGGACGCCCTGCTCTTCCTGCAGGACTTCGCCGGCAGGGGCTGGCTCGCGATCCTGGCCTGCGTGGCGGTCGGCGTGGTCTTCACCATGCTCATCAACGCCTCGAGCGCCACCATCGCCATCGTCATCGGCCTCGCGGCCAAGGGCGTCATCAACTTCGAGATGGCGGCCGCCATCACCCTCGGCGCCAACATCGGTACCACCTTCGACTCCTTCCTCGTCTCCCTCGGCGCCAACGTGAACGCCAAGCGGGCGGCCTGGGCTCATATCCTCTTCAACGTCATCGGCACGCTCTGGGTCATCGTCGTGTTCAGGCCCTTCATCGCCTTGGTCGATTGGATCACCCCCGGCGAGATCACCGCCGCGACCGCGGGCGCGCACATCGCCATGATGCACACCCTCTTCAACACCGCCAACACGATCGTGCTCCTACCCTTCGTACGGCAGTACGCGGCCCTCGTCACCCGCCTCATCGCGGAAAAGCCGGGAACCGCGGCGGCCGTACCTGCGGCCTATAAGGAACCCGAGCTGCTCGCGTCGGCGGAACTCAACATCGTACGGGCCCGCAAGGAGATCGCCGATCTGGCCGACGTCGCGGGAGCCATGTTCTCGAGCTTCCGCGAGACCGCGAAAGAGGCCAAGGCGGACCGGAGCGCGGAGAAGGATCAGGCCCGGGCGGTGGAGGAATACGCCGACTCGGTCCAGGAAGGGCTCACCCGGTACCTCTTGGAGATCGCCCGGCAGGACATCAACGAGCGCACGCGGAAACACCTGGAGGTGATGCTGCGCCTCGTGAACGAGCTCGAAAGCGTGACCGACGGCTGTTTCAGCCTGGCGGTGCTTCTGGAGCGGGCGGAGAAGAAGGACCTGAAACTCGACAAGGACGAGCTCAAGCGTCTCGCTCCCTACGCCTTGCTCGTGGACGACTTCCTGCGCTTCATCCGCGCCAAGATCGGCTCCCCGCTCGGGGACGAGGAACTCGCGACGGCCGCCGACTTCGAGAACCGGATCGACGGGTACCGCGACGAGCTCAAGCGGCTCGCGCGCAAGCGCCTCAAGACGGGCGCCGAGGTGCGCGCGGAGCTGCTCTTCATCGACCTGGTGCGACACATCGAGAAGATCGGCGACAACGCCTACACCATGGCGGAGGCGCTCCGCGAGCTGCGGTAGGCCGGTTCGGGCCCCGCGGGGGCCTGAACCGGGCCGATCTTAACATTTTCCTCATCTTCCGCTAACATTCTGCCGGTAGGTACGGGCCTCCGCGTCCGAAATCCACCCACCAGGAGACCCGATGGCGGGACATATCCTTTTCATCGCTTTCGAGTTGGCGGGGGCGCTCGCCCTCTTCATGTTCGGCATGCAGCTGAGTTCGGACGGTATCCAGCGCGCCGCAGGCGAGCGGTTGCAGCACACCGCCAACTTCATGACGAAGAACAGCGTCATCGCGGCGCTCACGGGCGTCCTCGTGACCATCCTGATCCAGTCGTCGTCCGCGACGACGGTCATGGTGGTCACCTTCGTCAACGCCGGGCTCCTCAACCTGGTCCAGGCCGTCGGCGTCATCATGGGCGCCAACATCGGCACCACGCTCACCGGCTGGATCATCGCGGCGGTGGGCGTTAAGAAGTTCAGCATCGTCGCCCTCGCCATACCCCTCTTCGGCGTGGGCTACTTCATGTCGCTCATCCACCACAAGAAGCACGGCGACTCGTTCAAGGGTTACGGCGGCATGCTCATGGGTTTCGCGCTCATCTTCCTGGGCCTCGAGTTCATGGCCAACGCCATCCCCGACCCGTCCCCCGACGCCCTCCTCTTCCTGCAGGAATTCGCGGGTAAGGGTTGGATCGCGATCCTGGCCTGCGTCGCGGTCGGCGTGGTCTTCACCATGCTGATCAACGCCTCCAGCGCGACCATCGCCATCGTCATCGGACTCGCGGCCAAGGGCGTGATCAACTTCGAGATGGCGGCCGCCATCACCCTCGGCGCCCACATCGGCACCACCTTCGACTCCTTCCTGGTCTCCCTCGGCGCCAACGTGAACGCCAAGCGGGCGGCCTGGGCCCACATCTTCTTCAACGTCTTCGGCGCCGTCTGGGTCATCGCCTTCTTCAAGCCCTTCATCGCGTTCGTGGATTGGTTCACGCCGGGCGCGATCACGCCCGCGTCCGCCGGCGCCCACATCGCGATGCTCCACACCCTGTCCAACACCGTGAACACCCTCCTCCTCTTGCCCTTCACCAAACAGTACGCGGCCCTCATCACGCGGATCATCCGGCCCAAGGCCGGCGAAGAAGCCGTGCGTAAGACCTATGCGATGCCCGAGCTGCTCGCTTCGCCGGAACTCAATATCGTGCGCGCCCGCAAGGAAATAGCCGATTTGGCCGAGCTCGCGGGCGACATGTTTTCCCATTTCAGGGAAACGGCGAACGACCACAAAGTGGATCGGAGCGCCGAAGTCGAGCGGGTCAAGGAAGGCGAGGAGTACGCCGACGCGGTCCAGGACAACCTCACCCGCTACCTCTTGGACATCGCCCAGCAGGACGTCACCGAACGCACGCGCCAAACCATCGCGGTCATGCTCCGCATGGTGAACGAACTGGAGAGCGTGACCGACGGGTGCTTCAGCCTCGCGGTCATCATGGAACGGGTGGAAAAGAAGGAGCTGAAGCTCGACCGGGACGAGCTCAAACGCCTCGCCCCGTACGCCCTCCTCGTGGACGATTTCCTCCGCTTCGTCCGCGCCAAGATCGGCCTCCCCCTCGGGGACGACGAACTCGCGACCGCGGCGGACTTCGAGAACCGGATCGACGGCTACCGCGACGAACTCAAGAAGCTGGCGCGGAAGCGGCTCAAGACCGGCGCCGAAGTGCGCGCCGAGCTGCTCTTCATCGACCTGGTCCGCCACATCGAGAAGATCGGCGACAACGCGTACACCATCGCCGAGGCCTTGCGCGAATTGAAATAAACCGGCGCGCGCCGTCTCCATCCAATCAGCGCACGCCGTTCATGCCCCGTTCACACTCCCCCGTTATAGTTCCGTCATGAATCGGTCGCGGACCGAAAGGACGGCGGAATGGGCATGACGAGATCGACCCTCTATGTGGACGGGATGACGTGTCCCGCGTGCGAAGCGCGGATATCGAAGGGCCTCCTCGCGCTCGGCGGCGTGACGGAAGCGCGCGCGCAGGTTCGCGGCGGGCGCGTGGACGTCGAATACGACGGATCCCTCGTCAACCAGGAAACGATCAAAGCGACCATTGAGAGGATCGGCTACGCGGTCCGGGAGCGGCGGGGAGCCGGCACCGCCATCGCGGTGGGCTTCGGCGTGCTCCTCGCCGCCCTGTACCTCCTCGCGAGCTCGAGCGGCCTCTTCAACGCGCTTCCCACGGTCGACGCGTCCTTAGGCTACGCCATGCTGTTCGTGGTCGGACTCCTCACCTCGATCCACTGCGTCGCGATGTGCGGCGGCATCTGCCTATCCCAAAGCGTCCGGCGGCGGGACGAAGCGAAGGCCGGTATGCGGGGCCGGCTCGGGCGGCTCGCGCCCGGTCTGCTCTACAACGCGGGGCGGGTCCTCGCCTACACCGCGATCGGAGGCGCCGTCGGAGGCCTCGGAGCGGTCTTCAGTTTCTCTCCCGCCTTCCGCGGCGCCATCGCCGCCTTCGCCGGCGCGCTCATGGTGATCTTCGGCCTCCGGATGCTCGGCCTGCTCAAGGGAGCGCCGCGCCTCGCGAGCCTCGTTCCCGCCAGCCTGCGCGCGGCCGGGGCGAAAGCCGCCTCCGCGCTCCGTTCTCGCGGGCCCTTCGCCGTCGGCGTGCTCAACGGCTTCATGCCGTGCGGTCCGCTCCAAACCCTGCAGCTCTACGCCCTCGGGACGGGGAGCGCCCTCGCGGGGGCCGCCTCCATGTTCATCTTCTCGATCGGCACCGTCCCCCTCATGCTCGTCTTCGGCCTGACCGCGGCCTTGCTGCCGCGCAGGTTCATCCCCGTCATGGTCAAAGCCAGCGCCGTCCTCGTCATGTTCCTCGGCGTGGTCACCTTCGGCAGGGCCGCCGCGCTTTCCGGCGTTCCGCTTCCCGATTTCTCTTCCCTCTCCTTCGTTTCCGGCGGAACAGCGCAGGCGGCCTCGGCCATCCCGGCCGGAGGCGCCTCGGCCTCCCGATCCAGGCTCGCGGCCGTCATCGAGAACGGCGTCCAGACCATCACGACGGAGTTCAAGGATGGGTACTACGTCCCCTTCACGGTCCAGGCGGGCGTCCCCCTCAAATGGACGATCCGCGTCAAGGAAGAGGACCTCAACGGCTGCAACAACCCCGTGGAGGTTCCCGGCTATCGCATACGCAAGGTCCTCGTTCCCGGGGACAACGTCATCGAATTCACGCCCGCCAAAACGGGCGCCATTCTCTACAGCTGCTGGATGGGCATGATCCGGAGCCGGATCACGGTGGTCAAGGATCTTGCCGCGGCGGGAAGCGGCGCGGGGGATGAGGGCGGTTCCCTGAGCGACCTTCTCGCTCCAGGCTCGGGCGGCTGCTGCTCCGGCACGAACAATCCCGAATTCGCGGACGGCCGGGTACCCGCCGACACGATCGGCATGCCGGTGGTGAAAGACGGCATCCAGGAAATAACCGTCACCGTGGGGAACTCGGGCTATTCGCCCGCGGCGTTCGTTCTCCAGAAGGGGATGAAGGCCGTCATCAAGTTCAAGGGGGAGGCCATCACCTCCTGCAACTCGCCCGTGGTATTCCCCGAATACAACGGCGCCCTGGACCTGGCCAAGGGCCAGCTGGAGACCCCGGCCATTCCCGTCACGGACGATTTCACCTTCCAGTGCTGGATGGGCATGCTCCACGGGTACGTGAAAGCCGTGGACGACCTCGACAAAGTGGACATAGAGAAGGTGCGGGCCGAGATCCAGGCCTACCGCGCCGCCGGTTCGGGCGGGGGATCGGGCGGGTGCTGCGGCGGAACTCCCGCAGTCCGGAAACGCTAGTGTCCTAAAGATTTGGGATGGGGGCGCCGTTGCAGGCGCCGAGAGCGCCGAGCATCCGGCGCGCACTCGCGGATCGGCGCTCATCGAATCGCGCCTCACCCCGCGGCGCGTTTCCTCACCGTCCGGCGCCTCACCGCGGCGGGCCTTCGCGCGGAGCGTCACCCGCTCAGCGGGCTATCAAGCTCGATACCGTTTTCCCGAATCTTCGTGACACTATCGATATATTATCTCTCTAGATGGAGCGGGTCCGTGCGGCTTAAGTATCGTTTATCCCTCCTCTTCCTCGTGGTCATAGCCGTCGCCGCCGCGACGTCCCTCGTTTTGGTCCGCCGGTCCACGGAGCGCGTGTTCCGGTCCTTCGTCTTCTCCGGCGATTCGCGGAAGGCCAAGGCATACGCGACCATCCTGGCCAAGTACCGCGCGGCGAACGGCAGCTGGGATGAGGTCCAGGGCTTTCTCATCGAGCTTCCCGCGCTCCTCACCGAGGTCGTCGACACGAAAATACGTGGAGATCCTACCTGGCCATCGGTGGTGGGGAACCCGGCGCCGACGCTGCGCTCCCTCATCGAAGACCGCGTCGTGGTCGCCGACGAGCGGGGCATCATCGTGGCCGATACCGCGAATCAGATACGCGGGACGGTCCATCCGGCGCGGCACCTGGATCACGGCGTGCCGATCATCAACGATTTCCAGCGGACCGGGACCGTCCTCGTCGGTTCCATGATCGATTCCTCCTTGACGGGCGTCGACGAGCGATTCCTGCAATCGGTGACCGCGTCCGTCATCTGGTCCACCGCGGCGGCGGCCCTCATAGCCCTCCTGGTGGGATTGCTCTTCGCGTCACGTATCACGCGTCCCCTCGGCGAACTCGCCCGGGCGGCCACGCGCATCGCGACGGGCGACTTATCCGCGCCCGTTCCCGTCGAAGGGCGGGACGAGGTGGCTGACCTATCCGCCTCCTTCAACGGGATGATCGCCGAACTGAAGCGGCTCGACGCGGCGAAGAAACGGGTCATCGCCGACTCCGCACACGAACTCAGGACGCCGGTTGCCCTCATCCGCGGTATCGTGGAGGGGATGATCGATGGGGTATTTCCCCGCGACGATACGACGCTGCGATCGGTCGCCGAGGAAACGACGCGCCTCTCCCGCCTCATCGATACCCTCCGAGAGCTCGAAATCATCGAGTCGGGGGAGCTCGAGCTGTCGGCCGAAGGCGTGGATCTCCGCGATGCGCTCCGCAAGGCGACGGTCCTCTTCGCCCCGGCCTCCGCCGCAAAATCGATCGCGCTCTCGCTGGAGAGTCCGGAGTCGCCGCCGCCCGTCGTGAACGGCGACTACGTACGGCTGGGGGAAGTGATCTACAACCTCATCGCGAACGCGATCAAGCATACGCCGGAAGGCGGCGCGGTCCTCGTCCGCGAGCACACGGGCGCGGCCGGCTCCGCGACGTTCAGCGTGGAGGATTCGGGGCCCGGTATCGATCCGGAGGAGCGGGCCCGCATTTTCGAGCGTTTCTACCGGATCGACAAGTCCCGCTCGGCCGATACGGGGGGCCGGGGCCTCGGGCTCGCCATCGCGCAGGAGATCGTGAAGGCGCACGGGGGAACCATCTCGGCGGGCGAATCAAAGCTCGGCGGGGCGGCGTTTACCGTGACGCTTCCGCGGTTCTGAGCCTCGTCGGTCTTGTCCGCGCCGGGTACGGGATTGACCCGCTTACCGTTCCCAGAAAACGGCGCATTCGATCCCATGCACCGATAATGCATCCTGCGTTCACGAAACCTTCACACTTTTTGCGTATCTTTCTCACCGTCGGTCTCCGACTCGCGTCGCCTTAGGAGCTACGCGATCCCCTGCTTTCACGAGGTACCCATGAAGCGCTCCATAGCGTTCGCCTTCATTCTCGCTTCCGCTGCCGTGCTGTTCGCGCAGGACATCTCGTTGCCCGCACCCGCGAAGAAGAGCGGCGTCGACCTGTTCGCCGCGATCGCGAACCGGTCCATCGCCAAGACCTTCGTCAAGAAGGAAGTTTCGCCGCAGGACCTGTCGACGGTCCTCTGGGCAGGCCTCGGGCTCCGTCCGGTTGACGCCGTCTCGAGCGCCACGAAGGCCGGCCGCACGGTTTCGTTCTCGGGCGACAATCCCTACATCAACGTCTACGTCCTCACCGACAAAGGCGCGTGGAAGTACCTTCCCGAAACGAACAAGCTGGAGGCGCGCAGCTCGAAGGACGTCAGGGCCGAAACCTCCTCCGGCGTCGTACCCGCAGCGGCCTTCATGATCGTCTTTACGGTGGACAACGCGCTCATGCCGGCCTTCCTGAAGTCCAACCCCGCCGTCTTCCAGCAGATGGCCCACGCGACTGCGGGCTTCGCGGCCCAGAACATCGCCCTTACCGCTTCCGCCCTCAAGATGGCCACGGTGATCAAGTACACGATGAGCGCGCAGGGAGCGACCGTCGCCCTGAAGCTCTCCAAGGAAGAGGCTCCGCTCTTCACGCTCCAGGCGGGGTACTCGGAATAGGCGCCAGGTTCGCTTTCCCGATCCGCTGGGTCGAAGGCGCGGTCCCCCGGGGCCCCGCCTTCGATCCGCGCCCATTGATGGAAACGGCGGCGATACCTACACTGGAGCCAGGATGGGAAGGAAGATCCTCGTCGCCGACGACGAACCGAAAATCATCCAGATCGTCTCCGCCTACCTCGAATCCTCCGGATTCGAGGTTATCTCCGCCGCGAACGGCACCGAAGCGCTGGCCCGGTTTCGCGAAGTCGCGCCCGCCTGCGCACTGCTGGATATCAACATGCCCGGCCTGGACGGTTTCGACGTCGCCCGCGCGATACGGAGAGTATCCGATATCCCCATCCTCTTCCTGACCGCCCGCGTCGACGAGACGGACCGGATCGTCGGCCTGGAGCTCGGCGCCGACGACTACGTCGTGAAACCGTTCAGTCCCCGGGAGCTCGTCGCCCGCATCAAGGCCGTGCTCCGGCGCTCCGACCGGTCAGCCGCAGGATCCGTGGCGCGCCCCGGATCCGAAGAACCGACCGCCCTCCTCCGCTGCGGCGAGGTGACCGTCGATCTTTTCAAGCGCGGGGTGACGGTCCGCGATGTACCGAAAGCCCTGACCAAAGTGCAATTCGAGCTCTTACGGGTGTTGATCTCCGAGCCCGGCCGGGTCTTCTCACGAGCCGCGCTGCTCGAGGCCGCCATGGAGACCAATTTCGAGGGATACGAGCGCACCATCGACGCGCACATCAAGAACCTCCGCAAGGTCCTCGGCGATGACGGCGACGACCCTCGGTACATCGGGACCGTGCGCGGCGTCGGGTACAAATTCCTGGAACGCCGGGGCGAGTAAGCAAGCGCGAATTGGCCTGCGCCATCGGCGTGATGCGCGGCCCGCAGCGCCCCTCGTCGCCAGTGTCCCGAAGCTTTGGGAAAACGATGGTCGCGGATAGCGGCGCGCTCAGATCGCCTTTTCGGCGGCCTCCACGAGGGATTCGGCCAACGCGGCGGTGGGGCACTCCACCCGTTCAAAGACGACGCGCTCCGCGCCGTTGAAGCGGCCGAAATCGGCGAGCGCCTTACCCGCCGCGCGGCAGGTTTCCGCGCGGCCTCGGCCGCGGAAATCCGCGATCCCCGCCGCCTCCCCGAGGGCGAGGCGCTTCACGATGAGCGTCCGCGCCTTACGGTCGGCCTTGGCGTCCACGAGACCGACGAAGCCTTCCCCGACGCCGTCCCCGAGGTCCCCGCCCGCGGCGAGGATGGGCAGGGTGAAATAACCGAAGGTGCGCTTCGGCTCGGGCAGGTAGCACTCGATCGTGTAATCGAAGCCGAAGAGGCGCCTGATCCTCCGCCTATCGATCAGGAAAGGGTCGAAGGGGGACAGCACGAAGACGCCGCGCCGGTTTTTCCTCCGCTCGCGCCCGTCCTGGGATGCGTCGCCCGCAGGCCGGGCGGCGCCTGTCGGCCGGGCGGCGGCCTCTATGGCCGCGGGCGCGGCGTAGTAGGCCGTCGACCCGCAGCCCTCCACCAGGAATTTCTCCAGCCTCCCGTCTTCCGTCCGGACGGCGAGTTCCGCGCCGATGCCGTCCGTGGCGTCCTTGCGGCCGTAGGCGACCTCGTCCGCGGCGAACAGCCCGTACGCGGCGGCGGCGCGGTCCACGTAGAACGCGGCCGCCTCCTCCGCGCTCGGCATCCGCACGTCCCAGCCCGGCGGCAGGACCCGTTCGGCCAAGTCGAATACCTTGTTGAACCCCACCCGCGTCGCGACGAGGAGCTCGCCCGCGTGGAAGAGGTACTCGAGCGCGCGTTTCGCCGGCTTCCAATCCCACCAGCTTCCCGCCGCTCCGCGCGGATCCTCGAAGTCGCGGGACGAGAGGGCGCCTTCGGACCGGACCCGCTCCAAGACTTCGCGCGCCACGCCGGCGTCGGCGCGGAACCACTCGTGGCCGTCGCGCTTGATGCGTTCCATCCGCGGCAGGCTGAACCGAAAGTCCTCGATCGGGAGGTAGGCCGCGGCGTGGGCCCAATATTCCAGGACGCGACGCGGCGCGGACGCCGCAGTCCCGCGGCCGGTCCCGCCGCGCGGCGCCCCCTCCAGCTCCGCGAAGGGAGCGTCCGAGAACCGTCCGCAGCGCGACCAGAGGACGTGCTCGTGGGCGCGGGCCACGACGCTGATCGTATCGATCTGGACATAACCGACCATGCGGATGAAGTCGACGGCCCCCGCGAGGTTCCGGTCGTACGGAGACGGGAAGCCCGCGGCGGCGGAGAGCGCGGCGCGTCGGGCTGTTGACCGATCCAGGGTTACGGGCATACTATCCGCCGGTATAGTATATCCGGCCCGCCGCCGTCAACCGACGGGGCCGCGAACCCGAGCCGCCGATCGAGCGCGGACAAATCGAATGAGCGAATTCTCTCGCTTGACCAGGAGCCGCGCGCCCAATATCCTGTATGCAAACGGTTGCACACCGCTAAGGAGCCCATTTTGGGAGATCTTCAGAAAAAAGAACGCGCCGATCTGCGCAAGCGGATGTTCGCCATAGCGATTCCCATCGCGATCAGCGGCCTCACCACCCAGGCCCAGATGCTCATCGATGCCGCCTTCCTCGGCCACTACGCGGTGAAGCTCGCGGACGGTTCCGTCCTGGGCGGCGGGGAGTTCCTCTCCGCGGTCGGCAACGTCTTCTTCCCCTATATCGTATCCCTCGCCTTCATCTGGTCCATCACCACCGGAACGGTCGTGCTCGTATCGCAGCGTCTCGGCGCCAAGGATCCGGAGGCGGCCAAGCGCTACGCCGAGGCGTCCATCAAGTTCAACGCCCTCCTCTCGATCGCGATCTACCTGATCTGGGCCGCCATCGCGCCCGCGGTCTTCCGTCTCCTCGGCGTGCGGGAGCCCATCCTCGCCCTCTCGCTCCAGTACATCCGCACGATGAGCCTGGAACTCTTCTACCTCGGCGCGGGCACGACGATCGGCGCTATCTTCCAGGGCCTCGGGAAGACCCGGCCCGAGATGTGGACGGGCATTCTCCGAAGCGCCCTCAACATCGTCCTGGACTGGGTCATGATCTTCGGCAACCTCGGTTGTCCGGAGCTGGGGGTCGCGGGCGCGGGCCTGGCGACGAGCCTCTCGGGCCTCATCTCCACCGTCGTCTTCCTCGCCATCGCGTTCCGAGCTCGGGATCTGCCCTTCCGGCCCTCGTTCCGCTCCGTCCTCAAGGCGCCGCTCCGGCCGTACCTGGACGTGCTCAAGGTCGGCCTTCCCTCCAGCGTGGAGGATTCCCTCTGGAATTTCGGCAACCTCGTGCTCGCGGCCTTCCTCAACGCCCTCAGCGCGGAGGCGGTCGGCATCTATCGCCTGGTCGCCCAGATCGAGCTCACGCCGGTCTTCTTCTACTACGGCATCGCGCGGGCGGTGACCACCCTCGTCGGGAACAAGACGGGAGAGCGCGATATCGAGGGGGCCAAACGGACCGGAAAGCGGGCGACCATCGACATGCTCATCTTCTGTCTGTTCTTCACGGCGGCTTTCCTCGCCTTCCCGAAGGCCATCCTCTCGGTCTTCACCGATCGGAAGGATCTGGTCTCCATCGCCGCGCCTTTCCTCATGATCGCCTCGGTCACCGCGATCCCGAAGTGCGTCAACATCATCTCGGGCAACGGCATCCGGGGGTACGGCGACACGATGTGGATGCTCGTAACCCAGATCTTCGGCCTCGCCTTCGTCATCGGGGTGAGCTGGGTCCTCATCTTCCCCGTCGGCCTCGGCATGTACGGACTTTTCATCACGCTCTTCCTGGACGAGTCGGTACGCGGTATCATCAACACCATCCGCTTCTACCGCGGAGAGCGTTCGATCTTCCATAAGGGGCTCGTGGGCGCGGAGGCCGAAGCCGCCTGAAGCCGGGCCTCCGACGGAAGATCATCCTGAGGAGGACGGCGATCGCGACTATCAAGGACGTGGCCCGGGCCGCGGGCGTCTCGTACACGACGGTTTCGCACGTCATCAACGGGACGCGGCGCGTGGCCGCGGAGACGGCCGCCCGCGTGGAAAAGGCGATCGGGGAACTCCACTACCGGCCGAGCGCCCCGGCCCGGGGACTGCGGACCGGCTCGAGCGGCCTCATCGGCGTACTCACCTCCCGGGGGGAGGACCTCTACTTCGACGAGGTGCTCGTCGGCATCGAGGACGCCTGCCGGGAAGCCGGCGTCGGCATGATCGTGACGCATTCGAACGGCGACCCGGCCGAAGAGACGGAGAGCGTCGGCATGCTCGTCTCCAAGGGTGTGGACGCGGTCCTCCTCAACAACTTCATGGGGAGCGCCGAGGCCTTCGCGATCCTGGAAGCCGCGCGGATGCCGATCGTGGTCATGCAGGCCCGGCCGACGGCGTACGCCGCGGATATAGTCACCACCGACGATTACGGCGGAGCCCGCGCGGCGATCGACCACCTCCTCGCGAACGGCCATACCCGCATAGCCTGCGTGGCCGGCCCCTCCTACCCCCACCACGACGTCGTCGCGCGGAGGGCGGGATACCGGGACGCCCTGACCGCGGCGGGCATCGCGCCGCGCTTGGACTTCTTCGCGACCGCCGATTACACGGCGGCGGCGGCGTACGAGAGTTTCGCGAGGCTCATGGCCGTACCCGACCCGCCGACCGCCGTCTTCCTGTATTCCGATATCATGGCCCACGGGGCCCTGCGGGCCGCCGCGGACCTCGGCGTCGGCGTGCCCCGCGACGTCTCCATCGTCGGCTACGACGACGTCTCCTTCGCGGCCTTCACCTCGCCCCGGCTCACCACGGTGGCCCAGCCGAAAAAAAGGATCGGCGAACTCGCCGTTCGCGCGGCCCTCGCCCGGCTCCGCGATCCGGAAGCGGCCCCCGTCACCACGGTCCTGCCCGTATCCCTCACCGTCCGCGAGTCCTCCGGTCCCGCCCCGCGCTCATGAGCGGCGGAACGGACGGAACTCGAAGCGGAAGGTCCGGACGACTCCGGCGGCCGGCCTCGCGGTAGCGGCCGGCCGCTCGGTCGCCGTCGCCCGGCCCGTCTCGCTCTCCATCGGCGCGGCGACGAAGTCGAGGCTGCGCACCGTCGTCACTCTGCCGTCGTGTTCCCGGTGGGCGTGCTCCCGGACGCGGGGGCGCGCCGTTCCCGCAGCGATCACGAGCGCGGCCGCGGTTTTGCCCCGGATGACGGCGCCCTCCTCGGTAAGCTCGACTCCACAACGCGTCACGAAACGTTCCACGATGGCCGGCGCCTCGCCCTCGGCACCTATCTCGTCGACGACCGTGAGCTCGCCCGTATCCGCGAACTCGAACCGCCGCCGCAGCCGGAGGGTCGCCTCCCCGTAGGCCGGCGCGATGTCCATGGAGAGGACGGAGACGCCGTCCCCCCGGCGGTACGCGACGTCCCGAGCGCGCCGTTCGGCGCCCGGGAGCTGCGGCGCGCCGTTCACGAGCGGGACGCTGTGGCTTTCCGAGGAACAGCAGAAGATCGAATAGCGGTTCTCGTTGAAGTAGTCCTTCACGTACTCCCCGGCGCCGAGGTCGGCGACCAGCTCGTCGTCCCCGCACGCGAGGATGAAGGAGCCGACGTCGTTGTGATTGTGCGGCTCGTCGTTGTGGCCGCCCTTGGCGGCGAAGGCGAACGACGTCTCGGTCCGCGCCGGGCAGATGAGCCACTCGGCGTCGGGGAACCAGACCGGCTCCCGGGCGGCGAGAGGCGCGGCCCCGGTGACCGATGCGGCCGATGAGACGCCCGCTCTGGCCGCCGATGCCGCCGATGCCGCCGATGCAGCGCCGAAGCCGGACGCGGCGGACGCGGCCGCGCCCGCGCCGGCATCCCCGGACCAGATGAGATCGCGATAGGAGAGCGCCCAGCGTCCGCAGCGGTCGTCCGCGAGGGCCGCCGCGAGTTTCCGCGGCGGCATCGCCGCCTCCGGGAAACGGCGGCTGAGGTAGGCCGTCAGGCCCGGCCGCCAGCGCTCATGCGAATCGCCGTCCGCGAAGCTCACCGCCAAGGCGTCGTTCAGGTACGCCGTCCCCTGGAAGGCCGCGACGCGCCGGAATCGGGGCGCGGCGAGGAGGTCGATTTTTCCGCCCGTCCGCTCCAGGAGAAGATCGGCGAAGGTTGTGAAGAAACCCACGCCGTAGGTCCAGTAGGAGAGGCCCTCCAGGCAGGCGCCGTCCTCGGAAAAGCTCTCCAGGAATCGGTCGAGCGTCGGCAGGACGCGGTCCAGGATCGCCTCCCGTTCCGGCCCCTCCCCGGAGAGGTAGAGCGCCGACGTCCCGATCGAGCCGGCGCACACGGCGCACCAATTGTTCCGCATGAGCTCCCAGCTCCAGCTCTCCCGCCGCGCGACGAAGGGCGCGAGGACGCGGCGCCTGACCTCCGCGGCGATCCGCTCGGCCACGATCGGCGCGAGATCGGCGCGGAAGACGTACCGGATTTCGGCGAGCGCGAAGGCAGTCTCGCAGGCGAAGAGGTCCAGGCAGGTCGCGTGGTCAGCGAGGGCGGCCGGCTCCAGGCTCCGCCCGCCGAGGTGGGCGGGCAGGGCCCAGGAGAACTCGTCGCAGACGGCCCAGATCGCGTCGTGCAGCGCCGCCAGGTCTTCCGGTTTTCGATCGAGCGCGGCCGCGAGGCCGAACGCGACGAGGCGTCGCCGCCGCTCGAAATACGCCGTCTCGAAGCGGAGCCGGTCGCCCTCCTCGTCGAAGAGCCGGTACAGGGAAAAGGTCAGCGCGGGGATCGGCTCGGTCCGGAACGCGGCGGCGGCCCCCTCGATCTCCTCCCTGAAATCCATCGTCAGCCTTTGACGCCCGTGGCCGCCACTCCCTCGATGAAGAAGCGCTGCAGGGCGAGGAACATGACGATGACCGGCACGAGCGAGACGAGGGAGGCGGCCATGATGAGGGCGTAGTCGGCCGAGAATTGGGCGATGAACATGCGCAGTCCGAGCTGGATCGTCTTCATCTTCTCGCTCGACAGGTAGATGAGCGGGCCCATGAAATCGTTCCAGGTCGTCACGAAGGTGAAGATGGTGAGGGTCGCGAGCGCCGGCTTAGAGAGCGGCATGAGGATGCGCGCGTAGATGCCGTACTCGGAGAGCCCGTCGATCCGCGCCGCGTCGGAGAGTTCCTTGGGTATGCCGATGAAGAACTGCCGCATCAGGAAGACGCCGAAGGCGGAGATGAATTGGAGCAGGATGAGGGCGAGGTGGGTATCGTTGAGCCCGAGCTTCCGCATCATGATGAACTGGGGCACCATGTAGACTTGCCAGGGGATGGCGTAGGTGCCGACGTAGCCGAGGAAGAGGATGTCCCTCCCCTTGAACTCCAGCCGGGCGAAGGCGTAGGCCGCGAGGCTGCTCGTGAGCAACTGGAGGAGCGTGACGATGAGGGTGATCTTGGTCGTATTGTAGATGAAGGTGAGGAAGGGAATCCGTTGCCAGATGAGCGCGTAGTTCTTCCAGCGCGGCTCCTTCGGTATCCAGCGGAAGGGGAAACGGAAGACGTCTTTGTCCATCTGGAGCGAGGCGGAGATCATCCAGAAGAAGGGCAGCAGGGTGAACGCCGCCATGGCGATGAGGACGACGTAGAGGATCGAGGTGTTGATCCGCGCCTGGGCGGAATAGGAGCGCAGGCCGGTACCGCTTACAGATAGCTTACCCATTTCTTCTCCACGCGGAATTGAAGCACGGTGATGACCATGACGAGGACGAAGAGGATCATGGCGATGGCGCTCGAATACCCGTAATCGAAATTGATGAACGCCTGGTTGTAGATCATGTAGACCAGGACGTTCGTCGCCCGCCCGGGACCGCCGTTCGTCATCACGAGGATGAGGTCGAAGACCTTGAAGCAGTTGATCGTGAGCATCATGGAAACGAAGAAGGTCGCCGGGGTGAGCAGCGGGATGGTGATGCGCCGGAAGCGTTGCCACCCGCCGGCCCCGTCCATCTCCGCCGCCTCGTAGAGGCTCGGCGAGATGCCCTGCAGGGCGGCGAGATAGATGATCATGTAGTAGCCGACGCCGCGCCAGATGGAGGCCATGATCACCGTGGGCATGGCCCAGGTCGTGGAGGCCGACCACCGCGGCGGCTCGGCCACGCCGAGCCAGTGCAGGATGTTGTTCACCGGTCCCATGGCCGGGTGGAAGATCATGTTCCACACGACGGCGACGGCCACGAGGGACGCGACGTACGGAAAGAAGAATATGGCCCGGAACGCGTTCCGGCCCTTGAGTTCTCGGTTGAGGAGCACGGCGAGGACGAGGGAGAGGATCATCGTGAGCGGCACCGTGCCGACCGCGTAGTAGATCGTATTGAGGGTGGAGATGCGGAACGTCTCGTCGCCGAGCATGCGGGTGAAATTCTTGAGCCCCGCGAACGCGATCGGATTCGCGCCGTCCCAGGTCATGAACGAGAGCACCAAGGCGAAAGCCATCGGCGCCAAGGTGAAGATGGCGAAACCGATCAAGTTCGGCAAGATGAAGGAATAGGCTATGAGGTTGCTTTTCAGCGCCTTGCCGGCGGACGCGGTCATTCGAAGCCTCCGGGGATTATGTGCGAATCGAAGGACCGGGCGGCTTCGGCGCCGTCCGGTCCGGGGTGCGAAGGGTCGCCCGGCCTACTGGCCGAGGGCTTCCTTGACGCGGCGGGACATGTTCGCCAGTCCCTGGTCCACGGGGACCGAGCCGGTCATGATCAACTCATGTTCTTCGTTGAGGATCTTCTCGATGACGCCGACCTTCGGGTGGAGGGGCAGCTCCAGGCGCACGGTCTTGGTCTCCAAGGCGGAGGCGCTGTTCTTGTCGGCCGGGAAGCCCTCGCGCTTGGTGATGATGGAGATGACGTCGTCGTTGCGGATCGCCGGCAGGGACCCCTGCGCCGCGAGGATTTCCGCGCCTTCGGGACCGCAGAAGAACTTGATGAAGTCCCAGGCCGCGTCCTTGTTCTGCGACTTGGCGTTGAGGGCCAGGGACGTGATGGTGCCGGCGGTGGTGCCCGCGGCGACGCCCTTCGGGTGCGGGTACTTCACGATGCCCCACTTCACGTCGGTCGTCCCGTCCTTCACCTTGCTCATGAGCGTGCCGATGAACCAGGAGCCCATCGGGATCATGGCGATCTGCTTGTTGTAGAAGAGGCCGGAATAATGGATGTTGCCGACCTTCAGGGAGGCGTAATCCATGACGGTCTGGTCCTTCTGCATCTTGAGCACGAGTTCGTAGTACGGCTTCATGAAGGAGTAATCGGTGGAGATGATCTTGTTCTTTCCGTCCTGCACCGTGGGCAGCTCCACCGTGGAACGCCAGGTGTGGTAGTGCGAGCCGTACACGCGGTCCACGCCCGTGCCGGCCGCGACCTTCTTGGCGAGGGCGGCGTACTCGTCCCAGGTCATGTCGTTCGTAGGATACTTCACGCCTGCCTTGTCGAAGGCGTCCTTGTTGTAATAGAGGATCCAGATGTCGCTGCGGTAGGGGAGCGCGTAGAGGGCTCCGTCCACCGTGATCTCGTCCGTGACGCCGCTATACGCCTTGAGCGCGACCTTGTCGCGGTCGATGTAGGGGGTGAGGGATTCGATCTGCTTCTTGGCGACCATGTTCGCGTACATCGGGATATCCTTCACGGAAACGATGTCGCTGTCGTCGCCGCCCGCCAGCATGATGGCCAGCTTGTCGCCGTACTCGTTCGCGGGGATGTTCACGAACTCGATGGAGACGTTCGGGTGCTTCGCCGTGTAGGCGTCCACCATGGGCTGCATGTAGGTCGTCTGGGAAAGATCCCACACGATCATCTTGAGTTTCACGTTCCCCGACTGCGCGCTCGTCTCGGAGCCGCCGTTCGCCCAAAGTCCCGAGAAACCGGCCGCGATCAGGGCGGCCGCTACGAGAAATTTCTTCATCGCTCATCCTCCTTCATGATGTGCAAGAAGCGTACACCCGGTTTCCGCAAACCGAAAATGAGATATTTTCCGATTTGATGGGCGCGGACGGCGGAATCGCGATCGCCGCGGTCGCCCGAAAAATGGAATTTTCTACGCGAGCGGTGTTTTTCTACGGTCACTCGGGCAGATTCGAGGTCTGCCCTTCCGCGCTTGCCATGCCGCCGCCCATGACGGCGTAGCGAAGATGGTATTCCCGCGGGGACATGCCCGTCGCCCGCTTGAAGACCTTGCTGAAATAGTACGCGTCCTCGTAGGCGAGGAGCTGGGCTATCTCGTACATCTTGTAGCGCCCGGCGACGATGAGTTCCTTGGCCTTCTCCATCTTGACGGAGGCGACGAACTCCACGAAGCCCGTGCCGTTGTACTTCTTGAAGATCGAACTGAGGTGGTTCGGCGATACGTGGAAGTGCGCGGCGACCTCCGGCAGGCTTATCTTCTCCGCCCAGCGCGCGGTCACGTATTCGCGGACGCCGACCACGAGCGGGTTGCGGCCGCGCGCGCGATCCCCCGCGAAACGCGCGGCCAGGCCGTCCCTGACCGACCGGAGCCAATCCCGCATGGCCGCGCCGTCCTCGGCCGAGAAGAGGGACCGGTACCCCGCCGCCTCGTCGGGGAAGCAGGAATCCAGCAGGCCCGCGGCGCCCTCCAGGACTCCCAGGATCGCGTAGAGGAGATCGCAACACACCGCGAGCGTCTCGGCGGGGCTCACGGCTTCGGACTCGAGTTCGGCGATGGCCGCATCCAGGGAGGAAACGACGAGTTCGGCCTGCCGCGTCTCCGCCGCGCGGATCAGGTCCGCCACGATGCGCTCCATCGCCTCCGAGTCGGCCACGCTCCGAAGCGATCCCGCGGAGGCAGGCCCGCGGCCCGCGTGGCGCACGACCGGCCGGAGCGCGTCCGCGCTCTCCAGGGCGCGCTCCGCGCCGCGGTACGAATCGGGCAGCAGGGCGAGGTCGGCCACCGCGGCTCCGATGCCCGCCGTGAGGCCTACCGCGAAATACCGTTCGGCGGGTTCCCGCGCCCGTTCCACCGCCGCGTAGGCCGCGGCCTCCGCCGCCTCGGGCGCTAGACCGGCGGCTTCGAAGGACAGGGAGACGGCGAAGCGCGCGGGGCCGAGGGGCGCGATCCGCACCGCCGCCTCCCTGCCCGCCACCTGCCTGACCGTATCCGCCACGCAGCGGTAGGTCCGCTCGCGCTCCTCCTCCGACAACCGCTCGCCGTGTTGGTAATCGACGGAAAAAACGGCCGCGCAGTGGAGCCCCCCGGCGAACGAGGCGGCCAACTCGGCGGGCACCGCCGCGCCGCCCCGGCCGCCTCCGGCCGGAGCCGCGGTTCCCGACGCGGCCGGCGTTTCCGCCGGAGCCGGCGCTTCCGACGCGGCCGGCGTTCCCGCCTGCGTAGCGGTTCCCGCAGGGGCGGACGACGTGAGGAAACGCGCGAAGACCGCCTCGGCGAACGGCGTCGCCTGGGCCGCCTGCACCGCGGCCGCCGGGGGGAGCCCCGCCCGTTTCGCGGCCACGGCAGCCATGGCCTTTTCCACGGTCGCGCGGAGCGACGGTTCGTCCAGCTCCAGCTTCACGAGATAGTCCACGACGCCCGACCTGATGGCCCGCCGCGCGTAATCGAAATCGGCGTGCCCCGAAAGCACGATGAACTCGGGCGGCGCCTCCATCTCCGCGCGGCAGCGCTCGATGAGGGTGATGCCGTCGATGATGGGCATGCGCACGTCGGCGATCACGATGTCGGGCCGGAGGCGCTTGATCGCCTCCAGGGCATGGGCGCCGTTCGGCGAGCTGCCGACGATGGACACGCCGAGGGAAGCCCAATCCAGCATCGACTTGAGCCCCGCTTGGGCGAGCGGCTCGTCGTCGGCGATCAGGAGGGTGAACACGCGGGGTCTCCTTCTTCGCGCCCGGCGTCGTTCAGGTACGGCAGGGTGGCCGAAACCCGGGTATACGCTCCGACTTCGCTCTCCACGGAGAGCCCGTAGCGCTCGCCGAAGGCGAGCTTGAGCCGTTCATCCACGTTGTGGAGGCCGATCCGGTTGAAGGCCTCCGCATCCGGCGGAGAGGGCCGCAACACCTCGGCCAGGCGATCCGCCGCGATGCCGACCCCGTCGTCGATCACGTCGATGCGGACCGTCGCGGGATCGATCCGGCTCGCGACGATCCTGATGGTGCCCGGGGCCATCTTCGGCTCGATGCCGTGCATGACGGCGTTCTCCACGAGCGGCTGCAGCATGAACTTCACCACTCGGCACTGCAGGAGGCAGGGCTCCTTCACTTCCACCTCGTACGTAAAAAGATTGGCCGAACGGTAGCGCTGGATGGTGCAATACTCGCCGACGAGCTCCAGCTCCCGTTCCAGGGTCACGAGGGAATCGGCGCCCTGCGCGGCGTGCCGCAGCAGGGAAGCGAGCGAGCTCACCATCTCCGCTATCCCGCTCGACTTCTGGATGGTCGCCATCCACTTGATCGCGCTCAGGGTATTGTACAGGAAGTGGGGGTTTATTTGGTGCTGTAGGACCCTGAATTCCAGGGCCTTGCGGGCCTGCTCGTCCTTGATGCGCCGGTCGATGAGGGATTCGATGTCGCGCGACATGCGGTTGACGGCGCGGCCGATCAGCCCCAGCTCATTGTCCCATTCGATGGTCGGGTCATGGGAGAAGTCGCCGCCGGCCACGAGGGCTACGCGGCTCCCGATCCGGGCTATGGGCCGATTGATGGTTCGGTTGACGGTGTACAGCAGCAGGACCAGGAGGAGGAGGATGGCGAGCGCGACGATGACGAGGAGGCGCGCGAAGACCAGGTTTTGCCGCGTGAACTGGAAGGTCGGCATGGTCTGGGCGAGGATCCAACCCGTCCGCTCGCCGCTGTAGATGATGAGGGTTTCCCGCTTCCCGTCCATCTCCAGCTCCACGTAGGGGACGCCGCCGTCCGAGTAGCGGCTCTGCTTCCGGCCTGCCGCCACGTCGATGTCCGCGCTCACGAGGTCGCGGCCGCCGATCAACTCGTAGGCGGCGTCGCCGATCGCGATGAAGTACCGGACCCCGGGCTCCTGCGCGAACGGCGACAGGTATCGGGTGATCACCTCCGCGTTGATCGCCATGAAGACGAAGCCGATGGGGTCCAGGGACTGGGGGCCGTAGATGCCCTTGGCCACCGGCACGACGGGACGCCCGTCCGAAAAGATGAAGGGACCGGGTATCATGCCCTCCCACCGGAAAGGCACGAAGCCCACGCCGCCGTACCGCCTGAAGCCCTCCAGCCCCTTCCGGTAGTCCCCCACGTGTCCGCTCACCATGCCGAATTGGATGGACTGGCCTCCGAAACCGCCGATGATCAGCTTATCCACGTAGCCGTCCACGCCGTTCGCGTACACGGCGCCGCGCACGGTCTGGTAGGCGGACATGGCTTTGAGGGTCCGATCTCCGCCGTCCGAGGAGACGAAGGCGGCGACGTCGTCCTCCACGGAGCACCAGTTCACGAGCTGCGCGAGGCGGTCCATGTCCCGGTCGATGTGGTCCATCGCGACCCGCAGTTGATAGCGGGCGCCCGAGAGCAGGCTCTCCCGCAGGAAGTCCCGCAGCGTGATGAAGGACACCGCCATGAGGGAGGCGAGCACGAGGAGGGTGATGGACGCGCTGTACAGGATGAGCCGAGCCCTGATGCTCGAAAGTCGCGCCACGGCCGCTATTCCAGCTTCGCGCCCTTCCAGCGCACTTCCACGCCCGCGTAGCCGATGATCGTGAGGAACGTGGTGTAGATCGGCATGAAGACGAGGTGCGGCAGGTAGCGGATGTACGGCCCCGGAAGCGTCTCGCCCGCGATGCGCCGCGCGAAATACGCATTGGAGAACATGGCGACGAGGACGGCGAGGGGCAGGGGCCAGAGCGCGGGCAGGAAGGCGCAGGCGGGCAAGCCGAGCACGCCGGCGGAGATGGCGATCATCAGGGCGCCGAAGCCGACCCGCGTGACGAGGTCCGGAGCGAAGAGGCCCCCGTTGTTCCACCGCAGGCATTGCGAGACGAAATCCCGGCCGTTATCCGCCGGATCGGTGATCACGCGCGCGTCCGCCTCCAGGGCGGCGCGTATCTTGAAGGAGGTCTTCTTGCGGATCGAGGAGATCAACGCCGCGTCCTCGGTCACCGAGTAGGGCACCGAAGCGTATCCGCCGATCGCGTCGAGGGCCGCGCGGCGGAAAATAAGGTTATTCCCGAAGCCGCCGCAGGGCAGGCCGAGTCCCGCGGCCGCGGCGAGGTACATGAAGCGGACCGCGTGGTCGAAGGCCTGGTAGACCTGGAAGGCCCCCTTGCGCGCGATGCGTTTGAACACGGGGCCGATCACGAGGCCCGTCCCGTCATCGTCCAGGCGCGCGACCATGGCGGTAATCCAGGAAGCGGAGACGGCGCAGTCCGCGTCCGTGAAGAGGAGGTATTCCCCCGTCGCGGCCTCGATGCCGCGCCGCAGCGCGTACTGCTTGAAATTCGGCCCCGGATTGGCGTCGAGGGTCACCACCCGCCCCGTGGCCGCGGGCAGGGAAGCGACGAAATCGGCGAGGATACGCCCCGTCGCGTCATCCGAACGATCATCGACGAAGAGGAATTCGACGGCCGCATAATCTTGCGCCCGCAGGGAGTCCAACAGGGGCCCGATCCGCTTCTCCTCGTTCCGCGCGGGTACGATCACCGACACCGTCGGCACCGAATCCCCCGATTCCCTGCGGCGCGCGAGCAGGCGCCTCGCCCGCGCTCCCCGCGCCTTCTCGGCGAGGAGTCCGCCGACGAACACGGCGTGTCCGGCGACGAAAAAGGCGGCGAAAGCGAAACGGAATGCGTCCAAGAGAGCCACGAATGCCTCCGCAACGAGGGTTTCTGCTATGGAGCTTCGCCGCAACGGGGGATCGCGTCAAGCGCCGGCGCGGACCGCGCTTCTCCGCTGTCCAATAATCCGCCGGTGGTGTATACTGGCGTAATTGTTAAACCCTATGCGTGACGATGCTGGCGAATCCGAGTCGGTCGCAAACCCCAGCGGTCCTTTGATGGATCGCATCCTCGCTTCCGCCTCCCTCGGAGCCCTGCTTCGCGGAGTCGGCGTCTTCGTGAAGGACTACGTCAGCGACGAGTGCATCCCCAATACCTTCTGGAAAGAACTCGGCTATACCGCCGCGGCCATGCGGGGGAATCGTTGGAAGCGCTATCTCCATCCCGACGACCGTTCCATAGCCGACGATTTCGAAAAACGCCTCCTCAGCGGAACCGCCGACTGCTGGTCCGGTTCGTACCGCATACGGTCCCGCGGCGGCGACTATCGGACGGTCAAGCACAAGGCGGTGGTACTGGAGCGCGCGGCCGACGCCGTCCCCCGGCTTTACGTGGGCTGGGACGTGGACGTGACCGAATACGTCGAGCGGGTGGAAGAAGAGCGACGGGCGCGCGAGGAACTGGAGCTTCGCTATCTTCGGTCCGAGGAACTCAGGACCGCGGGAGCCATCCTCTCCTCCGATCTCGATCCCCTCAGGTCCGCGGAACGGATGCTCGTTCAAGCGAAACGGGTCATTCCCTTCGACGCGGCCGTGATCTGGACGGAAACGGGCGACCGGTGCACCGCGCTCGCTTCCATCGGCTTGGATGAGGGCGCCCTCAAACGGGACCTCATCATCGATGGCGTCGGCGGGACCGCCATCGCCCGGGTACCCGTCGTAAGCGCGCCGGCGGAGGGCCCCTTCGCCTCCCGGCTCGAGGTTCCGCTCCTGCGGCGCGACCGCGTCCTCGGCTGCATGGAATTCCTCGCCGTGCAAGGCGACGCCTACGGGAGCGAGGAAACGTCGGCGGCCCTCCTCTTCGCCGAGCACGCGGGCGTATCGCTCGCGAACGCCATCCGCTATCGGGCGACCGAACAAGAGGCGTCCACCGATTGGCTCACCGGCCTCCCGACGCGCCGGTCCTTCATGACGCGGGCCGCCGTCCTCGTCTCCGGTTTTTCCGAGCGGTCGCCGCTCTCCGCCCTCATGATCGATATCGACCATTTCAAGCAGGTCAACGACAGCTTCGGCCATCCGGCCGGGGACGCGGCGCTCGTCGCCATAGCCTCCCGCTGCCGCGAGGCGCTCCGCGTGGAGGATCTCTGTTGCCGTTACGGCGGCGAGGAGATCGTCGTCCTCCTGCCCGGAGCCGACGCCCGGATCGCGATGGCCGCGGCGGAGCGCATCAGGCGGCTCGTGGAGGGTCTCCGGCTCGCCGACCATCCGGCGCTCCGGTTGACGGTCAGCGTCGGAGTGTCCAGCGGGACCGGCAAGGACGATTTCCGGGACCTCATCTCCCAGGCGGACGAAGCCCTCTACCTCGCCAAACAGGCGGGAAGGAATCGCTGCGAGCTCCGCTGACCCGATCGGCCCCACGGCGCGCCGCAAAGGCCCCGCGGGACCGATTTGACAAGTCGGCCCATCCGAAATAGCGTAGACGCATGAACACGCGTACGATATCGCTCGCCGCGTTCGCCCTCTGCGCCGCCGTGGCGGTCGGCGAGACGCCCGTTTCCGCCCTCCGAAATGAAATCGTGGAGACCGCGCTCAGCTTCCGCGGCGTCCCCTACGTGTACGGGGCCGAATCGCCCCGCGCCTTCGATTGTTCCGGCTTCGTCCGCTACGTATTCGGCCAGGCCGCGGGCATCCCGCTTCCCCGCACCTCGAAAGCCCAGTGGGCCGCCGGCAAACCGACCACCCTGGCCGCGGCCAAGCCCGGGGACGTCCTCGTATTCGATACGGTGGGCGGCGCGCCGAGCCACGTGGCCATCCTCGTGGACGACAAGTCGCTCGTCCACGCGGTCTCCGCGGGGCCGCAGACCGGCGTGATCGTCTCGCCCCTCACCGACAAGTACTTCGCGCCGCGCCTCCTGGGAGCCCGTGTCTTCGTCCTCGCCCCGGACGAGGACGGCGTCCCGCCGCTCGTCGCGAAGCCGGAGAAGGCCGCGCCTCCGGCGCCGGCCAAACCCGCGGCCAAACCGGCGGCGCCCGCGCCCAAACCGCAGGCGGCCGCGCCGGACGCCGTTCCGGCTCCGACC
>JAEXTK010000203.1 GCA_023406985.1 Spirochaetota bacterium
TCAAGATCTTTTTTTCGATCTTTCGTTCGGCATCCGGACTCGGCGAACACCGCAGTGTCCGAAGAAGCCCGCGCGCTCAGGCCGAAGCGACATCCTCAACTCCACCGCATTGCGGCGGAATCGGAGACCATGGCTTCGCGTTTTCCAACTGAAGTTATTGCCTACGGGCAGAAGCACCAACGGCAGATCAGATCAGTCAACTGAAGGCGAAGGAGAATATACTACCGATCGCGCGCTTACGCAAGGGCTTTTTTACGAATTCGCCGACGATTTCTTAAGTTCCGCCTCGCGTTTTTCGATGGAATCGCGGACCACCGCTATCTCCGCGAGCAGCCCCTTGATGACGGCATCCTCACGAGAGACGGTCTCGGAAGCCCCGTCCGCGAAGGTGGAATACACCTCGGTTCCGAGGCGGGCCATCAGTTTCTGGGCCTGCCCTTCGAGCTGCATGATTTCGAACTTGAGCACGCCTTTCTCGCCGAGGTCCTGAGCCTTGGCGCCGGCCTTGGACACGAAATCCTTGGATACGTTCATCCCTTGCTCGACGAGTTCCCTCATCTTGTCGCCGAAAGTCATGCCGCCTCCTATTTCTTACGGATACCGAGGATGGTCAGATCGTCGTACTGTTCGTCCTCTTTGATGTGAGTATAGTACATATACTCCGGGTGCAGCGGATTTTCTTTGGTGCGGGCGCAGTAGATCCGGTACTGATCGAAGCGTTCCTTGAGGAACGCGTCCACCTTCCGGTCCACCAAAACGCGCGCATCCTCCCCCGCCGCAGGGTCGCGGTACATGCGGAAGACCTTCTCCACGGCGACGAGGGCCATGATCATGTCTTCCACCGAGCCCGCGCATCCCGAAAAATCGAAATCGAGCTTCTCCTCGGGATTCGGATCGTGGTACTTGGCCAGGCTGAAACGGCCGCCGTGCATCACCGCTTCTAGGATGGCTTCCACCCGCTCGTAGCCGAGTTCCTCGTCGGCCTGTCCGACGCTATGGTTCCCGTGCGGGGTATCCTTGGCCGCGCCGCCCTCCGTGCACTCGATTTCCTTGTAGTTCGCATCCCGGAACCGGCGCTTGGCCTCTTCGATACCGTCGGTATAGAGGAGCAGGGTATCGCCCACATCGAGCTTGAGCTTCTGAATCGGATAACCGCTCTTCATCTCGACCATGAAATTGGCGAATACGCCCGCGGTCGGCGTCTCCGCGAGTTTCGTGAGCTTCATGCGGCCTTCGGAGGCGTCGTACCAGTGCACGATGTTGTCGCCCGCGTTGCAGAAGTGGACCTCGCCCGTCACCGAATCGAAGAGGCAGAGCGTGAACGCGGCGAAGCGGCCCTTGAATCCGCGCGACTCGATGAAGTCGTTGATCTGATAGACGACCCGATCGATCTGCATCCCTTCCTTGGTGGGTTTCCAATTCTTGAAGAAGTTCAGGAAGAGGGTCGCGACCTCGATCATGATGAGGGCCGCCGGGACGCCCTTGCCCGCCACGTCGCACTTGATCACCGCGTAATAGCGATCGTCGAGCTTGAGGTAGTCGAAGTAGTCGCCCGAGACGCCTTTCGCGCCCTCGTAGTAGCCGAAGAACTCGGCGTTGGCCGTATCGGTGCGTCCGGTGGTGAGCTTGTTCCCCTGGCGGTCGGTCTCCAGAGGGATGAACATCTTCTGGACTTCCTTACCGATGGTGAGGTCCTGCGAGGCCAAGGCCGCCTTCACGAGGCCGTGCGTCATGTCGTTGATGGTGTCGCCGAGCACGGCGATCTCGTCCTTGCTCTTGACGGCGATGTCCTTTCCCGCGAGGTCGGCCTTGTTCTCGGTGTCGCGGATCGTCTCCACGTGGGCGACGAGGCGCTTGATCGGGCGGATGATGACCGAGGACAGGAGCAGGGCGCCGGCGACTCCCATGGCGAGCGCGGCGAGGGCCACGAGGAGGGTCGTCTTGAACAGCTCGGCGCGGCCGGCGGCGATCTCCGAGACGATGGAATCGACGGAGACCTCCAGGCGCACGAGGCCGCGGAAATAGAGGTCCTCGGAGCCTTGCCGATACATGACCGGTTTGAAGAACACGAAGACGCGTTCATCGCCCGTGAGCCGTTCCGTCGGGAACTCCGGCTCGGAGCCGATCTCGGCGGCCAGGGCCGTGAGGCGCTCGTTGAGCCGCGCTTCCAGCGTCCTCGTGGTGGACTGGATATCGTCGCGGCGGCGCACGCTCTCGCGGTCGGTGCTGAGGGCGAGCTTGAGGCCCTCCTGGGTCAGGTCCGCGATGCTCGCCGAGATGTCGCCGACTTCGAGCCGGGCCCGATCGTCGAGCTCCTGCGCGATGGTCTTGAGGCGCGGCGTGAGCAGGTCTTCCAGGCGGGAAACGCCGGCCTGGAAATCGGCCGTATCGATCTTGGACTCGATGTCGGGATCGTTCGTGGCCCAGACGTGGTCGCTGAAGATGGTGGCGTCGGCGCCGAAGCCCGTGATGGTCGCGTAGCGGGCCTCGGGGACGGCCGCGGCCTGCGCGGGCAGGAAGCCGAGCTCCAAGACGTTGCGGCTCGGGAGGTAGGCCCGGGCGCCGGAAGCGAGGCTATCCATGAGAACCCGCGAGCGGTCCTTGAGGCCCCGCAGCAGCGTCTGTTCCTGCGTGCGCGTCATGAGGATGGACAACGGGACCGAGACGATCACCACGACCACCACGACCAGGACGCTCGTGAAGGAGGCGAGTTTGAGGCGTAAGCCTCCGCCCCGCTTCCGCACCGCGACTTCCCGCGCTTTCTTTTCCGAGGGCATAAGATCTCCCGTGATGAGCGCGGCCACCTCCAAGCGGATGGCCGCGCTTTCGCTAATGACGTCCCCGATCCCGCGAACGGAAACGGCGAGGCCGAGCGCGCCGAGCAGCATGACCGCGGCGAGGACCAGGACGGCCGAGTCGAACACGAAGCGGCGAGGCTCGAAGCGGCGCCAAGAAGGTTCCCAGACCTGCGCGTAATCCCCGAACTTGACCGTGCCCGACTCGTCCACCGCGACGAGCGGAGCGGTCATGCGGAGGCCGCGCGTAGGATGGAGGACGCCGATTCGATAGGTCCCCTCCTCCATATCTTCCACGCGGAGGCCGGCGATTTCCCGGTCCGACAGCACCCGGTAATCGCCGTTTTCCAGCGAGAACTCCCGATCGTAAGGCTCGATGCCGTCCCGATCCAGGAAAACGCGCGAGACCGCGCCGCCTTCGGCGAAGCCGCGCCCGAGGATGCGGAGGGAAAGGACGCCCTGCTCGTCGCGTTCGGCGTCGGCGAACGTGACGTAGGTGTACGGCACGTACTTGTTCGCGCGGAAGACGTAGCTAGTGCTCTCGCCGACGTTGCCCACCTCGTCGACCGCCGAGACGGTGAAGCGCCAGACGCCGTCGTCCCGGTTGACGAAGGAGGCGGAGGTGGCGGGACCGAGGGAGCGCGGGGTGGTCCGCTTGGCGGGAAAATCGGCCGCGACGGCGGCCTTGAAGGCGGAATCGTCCATGGCCGCGTAGCGATCCAGGGGCGCGAGGTATTCCAAGTCCCACGCGTAGCCGGCGATGTCGGAGGCGGGAGGCGGATTCCATTCGATGGAGAAGGTGTTGGAGGCCAGGAACCCCCGCTCGTCCCGCGCCGGGGGGAGGATGTTCGCGGTGGGAGGCGGCGTCGTATCCCGAAGGAATTCGATCCGCGCGGGAGATGACCAGTTGCCCGCGTAATCTTGGGCGATCACGGAGAAGTACCACGGGCCGTCCTCGGTCGCGACGCGTTCCGCGGTCGTGTTTATCGCGTAGGCCATGACGCGCCGCGGAGGCTCTTCGTCTTCGTTCATGCTCCACGAGAAGGCGTAACCCGCGATGCCCGAGGTATCCTCCCCCACGCGCCAGGAGAATCGCGCGGTATCGCGGCGGCCGCGCGCGCCGGGCTGGAAATTCTCCGCCGCGAGGACCGGAGTCGGCACCGAACGGTCCGGCTCCAGGAGGAAGATGCGATCCGCGCCGCGCGACTCCGCCTGCCAGAACACGAAAAGGCCGTCCCGGTCCTGCGCGGGCCTGACGAAGGCGGCGTCGCTCCCGGGAGGAGACAGCTCCACGTCCTGCCACTCGATGCCTTCTTTCTGCGCGAGGTAGACGCGGTTACGGCCCCGCCGGTTGTCGAACCAGACTATCGTCGGCCGGCCGTCCCGCTCGAAGACGATCGGATTGTTGCAATACGCGCCGGCAGTGGTCACCCGATCGACGTCTCCGATTACCGTCCCGTCCGGAGAGAGGGCGGTCGCGTAAATCTGCGGCGAGCCGATACCCGCCCGCCGCTCCCACGCGAGGAACAGGGAATCGTTCACGAGCGCGAGATACGCCCGCTGATTGTCGAAGAACTCGGCCTCCGCCCTCGTCTGGGCCACGGGGTCGCGGAATCCGGTCACGAGCCGGGCCGGCGACCACGTCCGGCCGCCGTCGGCGCTCGACTTCAGGTAGAGCTGGAAGGTCGGCCTGAGGGCGGTGGAAAGGGACTGGAACACGACGTAATCCCGTCCGAACGCCGCCACGTGGGTCGGCAGGAAGTTGAGCCTGAGGCCCGTATCGGTAACGAAGGGTTCGAACGGCGACCACGAGCGGCCGTCCTGCGAGCGGGCGAGGTGGATGGAGAGCGACTGCTCGGCGCCGCGGGTGACGAAGAGGAGATACCCTCCGTCCGCGCGCACGAAGACCCGCGGGGCGACCGCGCTTTCCGATCCGCCCGCCACGACCGACTTGGAAAAACTGCGCCCCTCGTCGTCCGAGATGAGGATCTCGGTGGTTGCGTCCGAAGCCGCCGCGGCGATGAGTATGCGCCCGCGGCCGTCCACCGCGATGCTCGCGATGGCCGGTTCCGCCCGCGAGTACACGTAGGGCCCCGCAACGGCGCGCCGGACCTGCCAGGCCTGCCCTGCCCGCTTGACCGCGAGGGAAAGGCGCACGCTCACGCCGCCGCCTTCCAAGGGGGTGGATTCCTGCCAGGCGAGGGCGGAAATGCCGTCCCCCGAGGCCGAGATCGGGAAGCGGCCCGCGCCCTCCGAAAAGGGAGCCGGCGCCTCCCAGTAGAAATCGGAAAGGCCGAAGGCGCGGCCGAGCGCGCATACCGCGAGCGTCAGGAGGAGGGCGACGCGAGCCGGGAGGCGTCTCATAGGCGCGCCTGGATCCTTCGCTGCAGCTCCAGGATGCGGGAGGAGTTCTTGTTCCGGCTATCCTGGAGCAACTGCTCGACGATGGCGAGGGCCACGATGGTGTTGCCTTTCTGGAGCTCCTGCACGGCGCGCTGGTATTCCCGCTCCGAGGCGCTCGAGAGCACGACGACGGCTTGGCCGCCCAGGTCCGTCTGGATGCGGTCCTTCAGGGAGACCGCGGTCTCGTTGCTCGGATCCAGTTTCAGGGCCTCGTTGAGCTGCTCGAGCGCCACGGGGAACTGGCCGCGGAGGTTGGCGTTGACGATCCGGCTCGCGGCGCGCGTGAGCTCCGTGGAGCGGGCGAGCGCCTTCGGATCCGGCGGGCGCAGCCGGAGCCCGAGATCGATCTCGGCCTGCTCGATGATGGTCCGGAGGCCGGGGAAACGGGGATTGATCTCCGCCAGGTCCTGGAGCTCGGAATACGCCTCCTGGGGGCGGCTCTTGAGGCTCGCCTGGGCTTCGGACACCTTCCGCCGGAAAGTATCGTTGAAGGCGTCCGGATCGATGAGCTGGTCGATCTTGAGATCGAGGAGGGCCGCTTCCTGGTTGATCGGGAAGACGATGCGGACCTCCTGGATCCGTTTCTTCGCCTCGTCGAAGCGCGCGAGCGCGTCCGTCTTGCGCCGCGCTTCCAGGAGGGCGCGGCCCTCGTCGTACGCGCGCCGGGCGAAGCTGAGGAGTTGGCTCATCTCCGCGTAGAGCGGCGCGGTGGGCGGTATCGTACGGCCCGTCTTGATGGAGAGCGCGCCCCGGACCAGGGTGAGCCAATAGGCGACTTCCGGCTCGTCCTGCACGTTCGTCGTTCTCCAGCGGTTCTGGGCCTGCGCGAGCGACTCCTCCGCGCGATCGAAGGCGCCCGCGAAGTAGGCGGTTTTGGCCTGGGTGATGAGCCGCCGCACGTCGCGTACGACCGCCTCGTTCTCCGTCTTCGAGATCTCCGCCGAGAGGGCCAAGAGTTTCGCGTCGCGTTCCGCGCGCAGGGACGCGGATTCTTGGATGGAAAGGGAGAAGTCATACCGTTCGCCGGCGCGTTGGATACGCTCCCGGGCCCGGTCGAAGTCCAATCGGGCGAGGGCGGAGCGCGCCTCTTCATACCGCCGGTCGCCTTCCACGCGCGCGCTTTCCGCGCGGCTCGCCCGATCGCGCGCCTGGGCCAACGCCGCCCTGGCGCGCGAAAGCTCTTCGGCGCTGCGGCCGGAGAGGACGCGGATGGAGGCGGCGACGTTCAGGGATCGCGCCTCGCCGCTGATCCGGCCGGGTTCTCCCGCGAGCGCCGCGAGCAGCGCGGCCGCGGCGGTGGAGACCTTGCCCGTTCCCGCCTCGGCCGAGAGGAAGACGGGGATGCTCTCCGTCGGATATTTGGGATCGGTCGCCGCAGCCCCGTCCAGGAGGCCCTTGCCGCGGTCGATCTCCGCCGTTTCCTTGGCCAGCGAACGCTCGAGCTCGGCGGCCGCGAGGGAATAGTGCCGCACCGCGACGTCCACCTCCGCCGTCGTGGCGGTCCTCGCGAGGGAGGCGAAGGATTCCCGGGCGGCCGCGACGTAGGCGGGGCCCGCCTCATCCACCACGGAGGCTGCGCGGTAGGACGCCAAATCGGCGGCGTACGCGTCCACCTCCGCCAAGGAGCCTTCTATGCGGTTCGAGAATTCTTGGAGCGAACGCCGGGCGGCCGCCAAATCCTCGTCCCTCGTAGACGCCGCGCCGGCGCCCTCCCCTTCCACGATGGCCGCCAAGGCCTGCGACTCCCGGACCGCGGCCGCCTGGTAGCGCGACGCGCGGGCGAGAGCGCGGTATTTGAGGAAGGCCGGCGGTTTTCCTGCGACGATCGAGCGGCCGTAGCTCGTCAAGGCGGGACTCGCTTCCGACCCCGTGACGGCCGCCCAGAGGCCGATCGCCCGCTGCGCGTACTCCGCGTATTGGCCGCTCGCCTCGAAGGCGGCCGCGACGTCCCGACGATCGGCGGAGCGGGACAGCTCGAACGCCCGCGCGTAGGCGCGGTCGGCGGCGCCGGTGGCCGCGCCCTGCGCGCGGTTGGCCAGCTCTATCCACAGGGTATCCATGGCGCCGAGCACGCCCTCGGGCCGGATCTCCGTCTTCCTGCCGAGGACGAACCGGTAGGCGAAGGGCAAGAAGGAGTTTTCCCCGAGCTCCTTGTCCGCGCCCTGCAGCAGGAGGAATTGGCTCTCGAGGCCGCGGCCCGCGGACGCCGCGGAGTTGCGGATGGAGGCGAACTCGAGGAAGACCCGTTCGGCGGCGGCATACGCGGCGCCGAGTGCGCCGAGTCCGCCCTGGCCCTCCGCGGCCTTCGCCGCCGCTTCCAAGGCCGCGGTCGCGGCCGCGACGCGTTGGATGAGGTCGTTGAATCGATCGATATCCGTCCCGATCCGACGCAGGGAGCTGTCCACGCGGGAAACCACGAGGGAGCCGTAGGCGGCGGCATCGAACTCGTCCCGATACAGCACGAAGCCGTCGGTGTAGCGCCGGGCCGCGGCGACGTATTCCCCCTGGTCGATGAGCTTCCGCCCGTCCGCCATGATGCGTTCGAACTGGTTGCGGTTGTAGGTGAAGAGCGCCGTATCCTTGGTCCGGAGGATGAACTCGCGCGCGGCCCGGTTCGGGGCCGCTTCCAGGGCCTCGAGGCGGCGTATCATGGTCAGCTTCCGCTCGTCGTTGGTCGGATCGTTGACGAGGACGTCGAGGAGGTCCCCGGCGAGGGCGTTGTATTCCTCGCGCATGCGCACGATGCGCTGGAGGCGCCGTTGGGCTTCGTCGAAGCGTTTGGGATCGGCCTTGATCAAGGCGGTGAGCGCGAGGATGGCCTCGTTGTACCGGCGTTCCCCGATGAGGGTGTCGGCCTTGGACATGGGGTCTTCCCGCCGGCCTCCCGCATGGACGGTCGGTACGATCGCCGAGAGGAGAAGGACGATCGTCAGGACGAACGTGGTCCGCGGAAAAAAGCGGACGGTGTGGCTCATGCGCTGACGTTCCCCCTGTCGTTATAGTATCGGTTCACGCCCCCGAGCGCTATACTATAGAAAGGCGATCCTCCAAGATGTATACTTGGGGCAACGATATGCCACGAATGAAGCTCGCAGCATCGATACTGCTCTGTGGCCTGGTCACATCGGCACTCGCCATCGATATGTCCAACGACACGTATGTCGACATATCCGAGTACTTGGAAGAGTTGTACGGCATCGATCCGAACGAGGGCCTGACCACGCTTCCCACGCTCAACGTCCCCATGGGGGGGCGCGCCGAGGGCATGGGAACCGCCTTTTCCGCGGTATCCGATGACGCGTCCTTCATCGAATGGAATCCCGCGGGGTCGTCCCGGCTGCAAAGCACCGAGCTCGCCTTCTACCACAACAACTGGATAGCCGACAGCAAGGTCGAAGGCGCCGTGTTCGCCACCCGGCTCGGCGAGCTCGGCCTCGCGGCGAGCGGGAAATGGCTCTATCTCCCCTTCACCGAATACGACGAGTACGGCGACCGGGCCTCCAAGGGCTACTATTCGGAAGCCGTGGCCACCCTCAACGCGTCCTACAATCTGCTCGCCGGCTACTACTTCGCCGGCCTCTCCGTCGGAGCGAACCTCAAGGGCGCGTTCAGGCTCATGCCGGATTATTCCGACGACGCGGGGAACGTGATCGCCGGCTCGGGAAAATCCCAATCCGTCTTCGCCCCCATGGCGGATCTGGGCGTGCTTACCCGTTTCAATGTCCTGAAATTCTACCAGGCGCGCGAGAAGAACGCGTCCGCGGCCATCGTCTTCAAGAACGTGGGCCCGCCCGCGTTGGACGAGCCCCTGCCGACCGCCGTGACCGCCGGCGTCGCCTATAAACCGATCCGGCCCCTGCTCATCGCCTTCGACTATTCCATCCCGATCAACCTGCAGGATCCCGCGCTGTCGGAACGCCACTATTGGGCGTTCGGACTCTCGACCACGGTGACGAAATTCCTCACCATGCGGACGGGACTGCTCGCCAAGGGCACGAACATGCGCTTCACCATCGGCAGCGCGGTCACCCTCATGGGGCTGGATATCGATATCAACTATACCCTGGACCTCCTGACCCAGCTCCAGCCGCTCAACCGCGTGAGCCTCGGCGCGCGCTTCAGCCTGGGCGATGGAGGACGGGCGGAAAAATCGAAGAAGGTGGATGAGCTCTATCTCCGCGGCCTGGAAGAATACGCTAACGGCAACCTGGACGAAGCGGTCCGCTACTGGGAAGAGGCCCTCGCGCTGGACAAGGGATTCGATCCCGCGCGGGAAGGGCTCCAGACCATAAAGGACGCGCGGGCGCTGGAACGGCGGATAGACGACATCCGCCGCCTGGAATAAGGAGGCCGGCCGGGGAACCGGCCGTTCCGGTTCAGCGCTTCGTACGGAAAATCCGGTAGTTGATGTCCGGGAAGAGGTTGTGCCGGCGCTCCAGGTTCGTGAGCCACTCGGTGCTGATATAGTTGCCGCCCAGCGACTCATAGATCGTGGTGAAGTTCCGGATGCTCTCTTCGACCCGCGTTCTCGCGTAATCCGGCGAGCTGCGGTCCTGCATCATGTAGGCCCAATCGGACGCCTGCGAGAGCAGGATCTCCCGCGCGGCCTGATTGAGGGCGCGCTCCTTGAGTCCGCCGTCATCGGGGAACCGCTCCGCGAGTTCGATCATGCGATCCACCGACCGTAGGATATGCCGATACGACCAGTCATTCGAGGCGTCGAGCCACGTTTCCGCGTACCCGTTCTTGCCCCAGGTGGAAAACTCGGGGGTCGACGTCTGGGGAACGGTATAGCGGGAGATGATGTCGCTCGGAGCGACGAACTCCAAGCCTTCGCGTTCGCCGCCCCTGCGGAAGAGTTCTTCCAGGAAGGCCGGCCCCTCGAACCACCAGTGGCCGAAAAGTTCGGCGTTGTACGCGCAGACCGCGAGCCCGCCGTCCGAGTCTCCCGAAAGGCCGGCGACCGATTCCGCGGTCGCGGCCCGCGCGTCCAGGAACGCTTGCGCGTGGGCGGCGACGCGCTCGGCCGCCCGATCCGGATCGTAGAGGACCTTATCCATGCCCTGGCCGGTGACGGCCCAATATTTGAAGCCGGTGGCCGTCCGCGTTCCTCCCGGCTCCAGGAAGGTCTCCACGGCGTGGGCGGGGAGATCGTAACCGATATCCCGATAGAAATCCCGGTACGCCGGATCCGCGGGAAAGCCGGTTTCCGCGTCCCAGATCTCGCGGGAAGCCGCGAAATCCCGCGCGAAGACGGTGAGTCCCGCGGGCGTCCTGATCGGCGCGAAACTGCCCTTCTCCGGCATGGGCTCGGCGAACGCCATCCCGTGCGTATCCACGATCGTGTACGCGAAATTGTACGCGCGCAGGTATTCGTCCACGCCCGGGAACCAGCCGAGTTCCGGCAGCCAGAATCCCTGCGGGTTCCTGCCGAAACTGTTTCGATGGCTCGCGGCCGCGACCTCGATCTGCGCCTGCAGGGCTTCGGGGTACGAGGCGAGGAAGGGCAGGAAGGCGTGGGTAGCCGCCGTGGTCAGCAGCTCGATCCGCCCCCTCTTATGGTAGAAATCGAAGGCCTTGAGGATGTCGCGTTCGTAGCGCTCGGTGAACAGGACGCGGTCTTCCACCGCCCGGTCGTAATAGAGGCGCGCGAGGCGGTTTTCGGCCGCGTTCCGCTCCGTCCGTTCCACCTCTTTCGCGCCGAGTTCGATGAGCCGATCGAGGTGCTCCACGTACCGATCGCGCAGGAACTCGTCCTGAAGCATCTGGCACAGCGTCGGTGAGAAGGAAAGGGCGAGCCGATACCGGACATGATCGGCGTCGAGCCGTTCGAAGACGCGGAGCAAGGGAAGGTAGGTCTCGGATATCGCTTCAAAAAGCCAGCGCTCTTCCAGGAACTTCGGATGTTCGGGATGGCGAACGAAGGGAAGGTGCGCATGGAGGACGAGGGCGACGGCATGGTGGGAAGTCATCGGGCACGCACCTCAGTATTCGCAGCGTTGGAGAAGCCGGGACTGGCGATCGGCGCCATCGAGCACGCGGAAGTCCGCGACTCCCGATAAGGAAAGCAGGGAAGCCGCCGGGCCGTCCATGGCCGCGAGGCCCGCGGAACCGCGCGGTACGCGGAAGGGGGCCGAAGAGGCCAAGACGGATTCTTCGCGGTCGCGCACGGCGCAGAGATCGACGCGGTACCATCCGCCGCCCCGGGGCAGGCACAAGTACCAGGCGGTATCCTCGGGCTCTATCGCGACGGTGAACGCCCCGTTTTCGGAGCCGGGCCGGGAGGCCGGAAGCGGACACACCCGCAGGCGATACCCGCCGAACTCGCCCGCCTTCTCCCAGGCCTCGCGATCCGATCCCTTGATCTCCCAAAAGGCGAACGCCCAGAACGGATCGCGGAGCAGCACCCCGATGAACGTGGCGTTGTAGTTCTCGGGCAGGCCGCTCGAAGGCGCCGCCTGATCGTCCTCCACGAGATCGTCGGCCTCGTCCTCTTCGTCGGCGCTCGCGTCGAGCAGTTCCTCGATGACGAAGATCCGGTTCAGTTCGGGGGGAAAGTCGATCCCAAGACGGGCCGCGAGTTCGGCGAGGTCGTCGGTGGACAGGGTTTCGAGATAAGACCTGGTCAGCCGCTGGTCGTCCATATTTCGGCCTATCATGGGAAAAAGGGGGGGCAGTGTCAAGCCGGATCGAAGCGAGCGCTAGGGGACGAGGGCTTCGCCGAGCGTAGGCCCTGCAGGCGGCGCGTCCAGGGCGTCGGCGTCCACGCGGTCCTGGGGCTTCCCCGTGGCCCGCTTGTTCCGCACGAGTTCCGCCCTCCCGATGAAGAACACCTCCGTCCCCCCGAAGGAGCCGGGGAACCGCGCGGTCCACGCCTCCCCCCAGGCGACGCCGTCTATCGCGGAGACGATATCCACCCGCTCCGGGGGATAGCCGATGGAGACGAGACGATCGGGCGTCATGAAATCATCGCGGCAGAGGCCCAAACCAGCGAACCCGAAATCTTCGAGCGCGGAGAGAACGCGGCCGGCATTTTCGGGGGCGGGATTCACGAAGAGGTCGAGATCGCCCGTGAAGCGCGGATAGCCGTGGAACGCGACGGCGTAGCCGCCCACGATGAGGTATTCGGCTTTATGGGCGTTTAAGCACCGAAACAACTCGACGAAGTCCCGAGGCGCTTCGACCATAGTACTGCCTCCTCAGGAATTCTACGGCGGCGAGCCGTTCTTCCGTCGGACGCGAGAGCCAGAAATCGCGGTCGGCGCGTCCCGACGATGAGCGGCGGTCTCCACCTGCTTCCCGATCGATGCCGACGCGAAGAACATGACGTTCTATCATGCCGGCAGTGTACAGCATAGGGCGCGAGCGCGTCAAAGGCAAGGTCGAGCGTTCAAGGTTCCGCGGTCCAGGCCGAGCGCGGCCATGCAGGGCTCGAAGTGGTCGGGCAGAGGAGAAGTCAGGTCGAGGGGGGCGCCCCCAGGTCGAGGGACGACGAGCCGGTGGGCGTGGAGCAGGAGGCGCCGGACGCCGAGTTCTTTCCGGAGGCGCTTGTTGAGGGCGAAATCGCCGTACTTGTCGTCGCCGAGGATCGGGTGCCCGATCCCCGCGAGGTGGATGCGGATCTGGTGCATGCGCCCGGTACCGAGTTCCAATTCGAGGAGGGAGAATGGCTCGGCGGAGGCGCGCACGCGGTACCGGGTGAGCGCGTTTTTCTGGTTGCCGCGGGCGCCGACCGGATCGTCGATGGCGCCTTCGGCCGCGGCGGGGCGGCCCGCGCAGACGGCGAGATAGACCTTGCGCACCGCGCGCCCCGCGAACAACGAAGCGTAGTAGGCGGCCGCCCGTTTGGTTTTGGCCACGAGGATGAGCCCCGAGGTATCCTTGTCCAGGCGATGGACCAGGAACGCGCGCTCGCCGAGGTGCAGGGCCACCACGTCGTCCAGGGAGGCGCCGACCCGCTCCCCGCCTTGCACGGCGAGCCCCGCCTTCTTGTCGACCACGATGATTTCCTCGTCCTCGTGGACGATCGCGAGTTCCCGCATGACGCCTCCGGTTCCCGTTCTTGCGCATTCTCGCGGCCGGCCGCGCGTTCCCGCGCGACCGCGACCTCGCGCGCGGACGCGCCTTCGATTATAGTGATCCCATGAACAAGCCGTCCAGACGGGGGAACGCGGGCGCGGCCCCGATCCTCTTCGTCCTCGCGATGCTCTGCTTCCATCCGGCCCTCCTCGCCGCCGACCAACTCGTCTCGCCCACGTGGGGCTTTTCGCTGGATTTGCCGGAGGGCTACGGCCTCGTCGAGGGCGACGGCCGCAGCCGCTTCTCCTTCGCCTCCGATGCGGGAGGCCGCGTCGATCTCATCGTCTATCCCGCCGACCGGTTCGCATCCATGGACGAGGTCGTCCGGAAGACCGAGGCGGGCCTCAAGGCCCGCATGGAATCGAGCGCCTTCTCCTACCGCGGCAAAGAGGCCGTGCTCATGTCGTTGGCCTTCGAGATGGGCGGGGAGCCGCTGGAAGGCTGGGGACTCTGCGTCCAGCTCGCGCCGCCCTCCGATGCCGCGAACGGCAAGCGGCCCCTCCTCCTCGCCCTCGCCTACGGGCCGGCCGGCGCGGAGGGGCTCGACGGCTTCCACCGATCGGCGCTCGATTCGATCGCGCCGACGGCCGCCGACAAGCTCGCGCCCGGGCCCCTTTCGGTCTTCGCCTACCCCGCCGAGGGCAGGAAGACCGTCCGCATCGCCGGCCTGGGCGCGGAGGCGACGATCGACGCGAGCGACGCGGAGGCGGCCAAAGCCCTCGTGGACCGCGAGTTCGCCGTGCTCACCCGGTACGCCGAATCGCCGCTCTGGAAGGAAGCGTGGAGTCGATTCTATCGGTTCATCTATCGGGATTCCTACGAGCGCCTCGCGGACATCGCCCTCGGCGCGGAACGCGCCTTCGACCATGCGGAGGGTGCGCGGGAGGCCGCGGCCGACAAGGCCGGGGCCGTCAAGGCCGCGGACGGCGCCGAGCGCCTCTTAGCCGCGCGCGTCCTCGCCTGGGTCCAAGGTTTCGCCTACGAGCGGAATCTCATGGGCAGCGACTTCGTGGACCTCGTGACCGCCGCGACCGAAGGCTCGGGCGACTGCGACAGCCGCGCCCTCCTCTTCGCCGTCGTGCTCATGCACGCGGGCGTCGAGGCCGCGATCATGGTCTCCCGCGATTACGCCCACGCGATGGGCCTCGTCGCCGCGGAAGGTTCGGGAGCGCGGTTCGAGCTCGGCGACCGGAAATGGCTCGTCGCGGAGACCACGGCCAAGGTGCCGCTCGGCCTCATCGGCAATAAGACCGCGGACAGCGCGAAGTGGCTCGGGATACTCCTGCAATAGCGGCGCGCGCGGCCGCCGCTCCGCGGAGAGCGGGCCCTAGAAATTGACGGGGCGGCGATTGTCGGCCAATCGCTTGGAGAGGTAATCGCGGTCCAAGGCCAGCTCGGCGGCGAGGGTCCGCAGTTGGTCGGCGGAGATCAGGTTCTGCTCCGCGTACAGGTAGCAGAGGGCGCGCTCCGCGATGCAGGGGACGCGGAGGGCGTCCATGTTCGCCGGCTCGGGGTCCTCGCGCTCCAGGTAGCGGCGGACGAAGGTCCGGTGCAGTTCCGACCGCTCGACGTCGTCGTGGATCGCGCCCAGTTCCTTGCGGAGCGGCGCCAGATCCCCGCGGCTCGCCGCTTCCCCGAGCGGCTTGAGCGTGAAGTAGCTGTATTCCTTACCCGGGAGATAATGGTGGAGGTCGCAGCGGGTGCAGTAGTTCGGCTCGCGCGGGTCGTCCTTCTCCCGGTCGCCGCCCACGATGATGAGCGGATCGAAGTAGAGCGCCGGGCATTCGGTCCCCGCGACGCGGTAGTAGCGATAGGTGTAGAACGAATCCTCGATGCAGTCGGGATGCTCGCAGTAGGCGGTCAGGGGGTAGACGTCGGTGGCCGTCTCCACGAGGAGGCGCGCGGCAGCGTTGAAGATCTCGCGGCGGAAGTTGAGTATCAGGGTCGGGCACACGAAAACGAGGCCGCGCCGCTCCGATTCGTTCCGCATGAGGTACGCGATCCGCTCGTCGTAGAATCCGGCCTCGTCCACGACCCAGGTCCCGACCTCGGGATGGGCGGCGATGAGGGATTCCAGCTCGAAGGAATCCTGGACCGCAGCGATGCGGTCGCCGCAACGCTCGTATCCGCCACGGTACGCGAGGGCGTCCTCCGGATACTCGGGAAAACGATCGCGGTCCAGGCGCGACCGCACGAAGAAGACGTTGCGCCGGTCCGCGTCCCCGAGCCCCTCGTCCGACCGGAAGAGGCTGGCCTGGGCGTCGGGGCTCGTCGTGAGGGCGGCCACGGCGGCGCCCTTCCTTCGGGCGACTTCCGCGTCCCGCCAGAGCCGGGCCGAATACTCGGTCTTTCCGGACCCCATCGGCCCGATCACGAGGATGCGGCGTCCCCCGCTCCGGAAATCGAAATGGCGCACCGCCTCGTGCACGCGAAGCGCCGGAAAACCGAGGCTCTTGAGGAAGCCGGCGGTATCCCGGTCGACCCGTTCGGACATGGAAGGAGGACCTTACGCGTCCTGGCCGAGGAGCAGGGTGTAGGCGTCGGCGGGCGTCTTGGCCGCCAGGAGCGCGGTCCTGAGTTCCTTGCTCTTGAGCTTGGTGGAGAAATAGGAAAGGGTCTGGAGGTAGTACGCGTGCTGGTTATACGCGGCGGCGATCATGAACATGAGCCGGACCGGCTGGTCGTCCAGGGTCTGGAAATCGATCACGTCGCACTGGCTGATGCCCACCGAGACTACGAGGTCGGTGACGGAGGAAAGCCGGACGTGGGGGATCGCGATGCCCCGGCCGATGGCCGTGCTCATGAGCTCTTCCCGCTTCAGGATCTCGGCGGCGAGTTCCTGACGATTCTTTACTTGGGGCGCGTTCGCGAGATTATCGGCCATCGCGAGCAGGGCGTCGCGCTTGGTGGCATGGTTGAGGAAAAGGATCCTATCGGGCGAAACGATATTTTGCACCTGGATGGAGGCGAACTGGGGAGTCATCCTGTTCATGGACAGTCGGTCGTTCACCCACTTTTCGATCTCGGCCTTCTTGAAACGCCAGACCGTCCCGATCTTGCCGGAAGGGATCTCACCTTTCTGGGCCCAATCGTATACCGTCCGCTCGGAAACCCGCAGGTACTTCGCCACTTCCTCGATGGTCAGAATATCATCATCCATGATGCAGGCTCCTCATGCTTTTTTATCCCTAACGGATGCAAGTATATTGCAATGAACCGCACGATATGTCAAGTGAAGTCAAATTTGCCTAAGCAGTGCAAGGTTATATTCTATCGGCGAGGTCGTGCAAGGAATCGGCTGGCAGGAGGGCGCCGACCGTCGTGTCCACGAGACCGGGGCCCGAACCCGCGAAACGTACCGGCGAAGAAGGATCCATGAACTCGCTGATAACCTGGCGACAGGCCCCGCAGGGACCGACCGGCGCCGCCGAATCGGGGGTCGAGATCGCCAAAGCCACGAACCGGCGGCGACCGGCGCTCACGGCAGTCAGGACGGCGCTCCTTTCGGCGCAGACGGTGAGCCCGAACGAGCGATTCTCCACGTTGGTGCCGGTAAAGACCGTTCCGTCCTCGCAGAGCAGCGCGGCGCCCACGCGGAAATGGGAATAAGGAGAATACGAGGCATTAGCCGCTTCTCGCGCGGCTGCGAAGAGTTGATCCATATCCACGGCGATCCTCCAACGTTGACAGATGACCCGATACTATATACCATTTCGCGAGAACAGAGGCAAATTTAACGAGGGCGCGATGGCTGAAAAGAAGCGAAGGAATTGGATCCTCCTCGGTGCGGCGGCCTTCGTCGTGTACCTTTTCACCGCGTCTTCGCCTATCGAAAGCGAGACGGTGCTGGAACCGATCTGGCTCAAGTATACCGCCGAGGCGACCAACGATCCGGCCGCGGCGGGAGATCTGATCCCCTTCCGAACCAATCGGCATTTCGGTTATTTCGACGTGGAGGGTCGGCTTTCCGTCGTCCGCGCGGCAACCGGCCGCTACGCGCTTTCGCCCTTCGCCTGGACGGAATTTCCCGCGATCCCCGCGTCCTTAGACATCCGATCCCCGCGGGACGAGGCCATACTTCGCACCGAAGAACGCGGCTATCCCTTCTTTTCCGATAACCGGGTGTTCATGATCGGCAGCGAGCAGAATTCCATCACCGCCCTCAACGAGACCGGCGCGGCGCGGTGGAAGCGCGACTTCCCTTCCCCGATCACCTGCGCGGACGCAGCGGCGGGGCTCCTCCTCGTCGGCATGCTCGACGGATCGGTGGAACTGCTCAACGAGGCCGGCTCGCGCGTATTCGCCTTCGATCCGGGCGGCTCGCGCATTCCGGTCATCGTCGCCGCCAAACTTTCGCGGGACGGCCGGCGCATCGCCCTCATCGCCGGCATCGACCTCCAGCGTTTCCTGCTCCTGGAGCGGTCGGGCACCTCGTACAAGGTTTCGCACCACGAATATCTGGAAAAAGGGTTCAGGCGCGCGGTGAAGATCGCCTTCGTCGACGGAGAACGCCGCGTGGTGTTCGAGCGCGAGGGGGCGCTCGGGGTATACGACATCCGCTCCGGCAAGAGCTGGCGAACGCCGCTCGGCGGGGACTTGGTCGCCCTTGAAGATTCCGGCACCGACGGCAAACTCTTCCTCATCCTGGTCGCCGGAAACCGCAAGGAGCTCGTCGGCCTGCGGCTCCCCTCGGACATCTACATGCGCGCCCCGTACCGGAGCGGCTCCACGTTCATCGCTCGGCTCGGCGAACGGCTCTACCTGGGCGGGAACGATGCCATCGCAGCCTTCGACATCGCGACGAGGTGACCATGCGAACGCGTACTGACGGCTCTCCTTCGGCGGCGCCGATCCGGACCATCCCGGTCCGGGCCGCCCTTTTCGCCGCGCTCGGCGCGGCCGCGCTCTGCGCGGCGCCGCGGGCCGCGGCCCTCGACTGGCCGAGCGCGGACGCGCGACTCCTTTCCAATTTCGGCCAGAACGAGACGGGGAGGCCGATGACGGGCATGGTCTTCGCCGCGGAGGGAACGGTCCGGGCCGCGGACGCGGGGGAGGTCGTGTTCGCCCACAACCTCGACGACGATGCCCACGGCTTTCCCTCGCCCCTGGGCTCCTGGTTGGCGGTGGACCACGGCGACGGCCTCGTGAGCGTCTACGGCCGCATGGAAGACTTCGAAGAGGAAGTGAAGAAAACCCTCGTGGAAAAGAGCTCCGTGCTCGGCCGCGCGGGAACGTCGGGCTGGTCTTCGGGGAGCGGTTTCTATTTTTCCATCCTAGACCGCAAGGAGCGTCGCTGGGTGGACCCCGCCATGATCGCGGTCTCCCGGGGAGACGCCCAACCTCCGGTCGTCCGCGCGGCCGTCCTCGTCGCTCCCGACGGAACCCGGATTCCCCTGGCCAAGACCCGTTCCATCCGCCAGGGCACCTACCGGCTGGTGGTGGAGGCCACGGATTCGGAGAAAGGATCGTCGACCTCCCTCGCGCCGCAGCGCATCATCCTCCTCGTCAACGGCGCGGAGCAGGGTTCGCTCCACCTCGAAACCATCGCGGCGGTGGACGGCGAACTGAGGGTCAACCAGCGCGCGCCGACCCCCGCGGCCTTCGTCTACCGGGCCGTCCCCGGGTTCGATCTGGGGGAGGCGCGATTCTTGCGCGGCAAGGCGACGATCGAGCTCATCGTCCGCGATGCGGCGGGAAACGAACGGACTTCCTCCTACTCGTTACTGGTCGAATGAGAAAAGCGGGAGAGCGAGCAGTCAAGACCTGGTCCACGCCGCCGGCTGCGGAACGAACCGCGGTCATACCGTGCGCGCTCTGCGGCGCTGCGGACTTCCGGCCCGCGCTCGATTGCGGCGATTTCGGCTTCGTCCGCTGCGTCGCCTGCGGCCTCCTCCAGGCGAATCCGCAGCCGGCCGCGGACGCCGTAGCCGCTCGGTATCGGGAAAACCACGGAGAGGACTACCTCGCCTACGAGCTCGCGAACGAGGCGCCCTTCCTGCGGCTGCAGGAACTCGCGCTCGAGGACGCGGGGATCGGCGAGATCGAGGGCATCGCGCGGGCCGCCGCGGAGCGGCGCGGAGCGCGAGCGCCGGCCGCCCTCGACGTCGGCTGCGCCGTGGGGGCGCTGCTCGTTCTCCTCCGGGATCGGGGCTGGAATTGCGCCGGCGTGGAACTGGGCGCGCGCCAGGCGGCCTACGCGCGGGCCGCGCGCGGCCTGGACGTCCGCGATTGTACCCTGGAGGCGGCCGCCTTCCCGGCCCGCGCCTTCGATCTGGTCCACGCATCCCACCTCATCGAGCACCTCAACGATCCGCGGTCCTTCGTGCGGGAAGCCCATCGCGTCCTCGCGCCGGAAGGGCGGCTCGTCCTCACCACGCCGAACGCGGCGGGGTTCCAGGCGCGGCTCTTCGGCCCCTCCTGGCGCTCCGCGATCTTCGACCATCTCTACCTTTTTTCGTTGAAAACGCTCCGCGCCCTCCTGGATTCGGAAGGGTTCGTCGTGGAGCGGACCGTCACCTGGGGCGGCCTCGCCGCCGGCACGGCGCCGCTCCCCCTCAAGCGGCTTGCCGATCGCGCGGCGAAGCGGTGGGCCTTCGGCGACGTGATGATGATGCGCGCGCGGAAGGCGGAATAAAAAAAGCCCGACGCCGGGGCATCGGGCTCGTCGCCGCGGGGACCGCGACGCAGCGGTGAGCGCGGCGTCACGGAACGCGCGGTTCAGTCGCCGTAGATGTGCACGAACTCGTGGAGCAGCTCGCTCGCCTTCTCCTTGCAGCCCCCGCAGACGGTCCCGATCTTCGTCGCGTTCTGCAGGTCCTCCCAGGTGCGCGAGCCGGCCTTCACCGCCGTCTCGATGTCCTTGTCGGTGATGCCGAGGCACTGGCAGATCACGACCGCGTCGTCGTCCTTGAAGAGGCCGGCCCGCCCCGTCTTGGCGAGGTAGTCGTCGATGGCCGCGCGCAGGGCCTTGTCGCCGAGCACGGAACAGTGGATCTTGTTCTCCGGGAGGCCGCCGAGCCGGCTCGCGATCTGGTCCGGCTTGATATAATAGGCTTCCTCGAGTTTCATGCCCTTGACCACTTCGGAAAGCATACTCGTGGAGGCGATGGCGCTCGCGCAGCCGTAGGTCTTCCAGCGCACGTCGGTGATGACGTCGTCCTGCACCTTGAGGAGGATGAGCATCTGGTCGCCGCACTTGATGTTGCCGGTCAGACCTCTCGCGTCCGCGGGAAAACTGGACTCGTCGTCCATGAGCACGTTGCGGGGATTCATGAAGTGGTCCTTGACCACGTCCGAGTAGAGCCATTCGGTCATTGCCGTCTCCTGATCAATGTACGGTGGACATAGCCCGCAGGCGGGCTATAATGGGCGGAACGGTTTCAAGGACGTAGGCCACGTCCTCCTCGGTGGTGTTCCTGCCGAGGCTGAAGCGGATGGAACCGTGGGCGAGCTCGGGCCCCACCCCGGTGGCCATGAGCACGTGGGAAGGCTCCAGGCTGCCCGACGCGCAGGCGGAGCCGGTGGAAGCCTCTATGCCCATGAGGTCGAGGGAGAGGAGGATGGCCTCGCCCTCGGCGCCGGGGAACGACACGTCGAGCGTATTCGGGAGCACGTCGTGCGGGTGGCCGTTGACGCGGATATCGCCCACGCGGGCCAGGAGGCCGTCGCGCAGCGCGTTCCGGAGCCGACGGGTCTGTTTGCCGTAGGTTTCCAGGTCCCGGAGGGCCCATTCGGCGGCGACGCCGAAGCCGAGGATACCGACGTTGTTGTAGGTGCCCGCGCGGAGGCCTTTCTCCTGGTGTCCGCCCCGGATGAGCGGCTCCAGGGGAGCGCCCTTCCGGACGTAGAGGGCGCCGACGCCCTTCGGGCCGTATATCTTGTGGCAGGACATCGTGAGGTAGTCCACGCCGAGCGCGTCCACGTTCACCGGGATCTTGCCGGCCGCCTGCACCGCGTCGGTGTGCATCCAGGCGCCCGCGGCCTTCGCCATGCGGGAGACGGCGGGAATATCCTGGATGGTGCCGATCTCGTTGTTCGCGAGCATGACGGAGACGAGAAGCGTCTTCTCGCTCAAGGCCGCCGCGAGATCGTCCAGATGGATCTTTCCGTTGCCGTCCACGGGCAGGAACGTGACCTTGAGGCCGCGGGAACGGAGGAACTCGGCGGAGTTCATCACGCAAGGATGCTCGATCGCGGTGGTGATGATCTCGTTCCGCGGCTTCCCCTCGGCGCGGAGGAGCATGGTCTGGAAGACGGTGTTGTTGGATTCCGAACCGCCCGAGGTGAAGACGATGGTGTCGCTCGGCGCGCCGATGAGGGACGCCACGGCCGCCCGCGCGGCTTCCACGCGATTGCCGGCGGATCGCCCTTCCTCGTGCATGCTGGAGGCGTTGCCGTACACCTCCAGGTCGGCGATGAGCGCGGCCTTGACCTCTTCACGAATGGGCGTAGTGGCGTTGTAATCCAAGTAGACGCGTCGAGACGACATCGATTCCTCCCTACTCAATAAAATATACTCGAAAGGGTGAGGAATGACTACGCGGTCGCGGTGACCCGCACGGAGGATCGTTCGATGATCGCGCCGCCGACGAGGATGGTGCCGGCGAGGATGCGGCCCGCGGCCGCCCTTCCCCGCGGGTGTCCCGGGTCCGCTGCAGCAGGTCGGT
>JAEXTK010000230.1 GCA_023406985.1 Spirochaetota bacterium
CTCCATCGCACGCGTGGCCGCCGCTCCCCGCGGGCCGGTCCCGCGCCGCGCGGCCCGCCGTTCCACCACGAAGAGGAGTTCGCTCGTGCGCTCGGTCCGGCCGGCGCTCTGCTTACCGCCGCGGTAGGCGACGTAGGGCCGGGACTCGATCCTGACCTCCCCGTGCCGCGCGAGGAGATCGACGAGGTCCTCCAGGGGCGCGATGCCGCCGTCGTTGTACGAGAGCAGGATGTACCGCGCGTCGATCGCGTCCAGGAGCCGGCCGAAGGCGGGGATGGCGCGGCCGCGGCGGCAGAAATCGGACCGGGTCGCCGTCCAGTCGGCCCTGATCCCCGACCGGTCCACGAGGAAGCCGTCCGCCGCCCGTTCCGCGGAGACGGGCGGCTTATCCCAAACGGCGACCGTCGTGAGGAGGTGGTAGTTGGACCCGTATTGGTGCTGGTTGTACGGAGGATCGAGGTAGGCGATCTCGGCGGAGCGGGAAGCGCAGAATTCCGCCGCGTCCATGCAACCGACCTCCGCCGCGGGCCCGGCGACGAGGGCGGGCGGCTCCAGGCGCATGGGAGCGGTGATCCGTTCCAGGGCGTCGCCGCCGTGGCCCCCGAAACCGCGATGGCAGGCCTTGAAGACGCCGGAGGTGTTGGTCCGCGTCGCGGCCTCGTAGATCAGGGCATCGACGAGGGCGTCCTTGGCCGGCGCGGCAGGAGCCGAGCCGGGATAGCGGCGCTCCACCGCCTCCCGCGCGCGGTCCAGCCAGCGCGCGTTCTCCGCCGTATAGAAGAGCCGTTCGGTCCGCCAGTCGGCCGCGCCGGTGGAGGCGGGAGCGTAGTGTTTTCCGATGTAGGGTTCGGCGGACTCCGCGGCCGCGAACGCCTCCTCCCAGGCCCGGCGTCCCGCCCCGGAGGAGAGGCGGCCGGCCGCGGCTTCCGGCGACGCCCCGCGGCCGAACGCGTCCACCGCCGCGAAGGCCGCCGCGCTGCCCCCCTCGGCGACAAAGGCCGCCTCCAGGGAGTCGGGATCGAGGAGGAGGCGGCACCGGGCGATGACGGCCGCGTACCGCTCGCGGTCGTTGGAGAGGACGCGGAAGCCCATGGCGCGGGCGAGCCGGGAGACGCCCCCCGAACCCGCGAAGGGATCGAGGAGTCGGGGGACCGCGCCGGCGGGGAGATCGATCTCCCCCGCGCACCGGGCGAAGGCCGCGCCGAGGAAGGGCAGGAGCGTCCGCTTGTTGCCGATGTAGGCGACGAGTGACCGGGAAAGGTAGGGCGATTTATAATCGGGCTCGGTCACCGCTCGTCCCTACGGACGGTCCGGGATGGACGCGGGCGGCAGCAGGTCGCGCTCGTAGCGCGCCATGCTCGTCGCCGTCTCGTACACGTCCACCGCGGAGAGGCAGCCGGCATCGACTCCGGCGGCGCGGAGCTTCGCTTCCAACCGATCGAAAATGAGCTTGGCGATGCGCTCGGCGCTCGGATCGTCCGCGAAGGCGGCCTCGTCGTTGAGGTTCGTGTGGTCCAACGCCCCCACGATTTCCCTGAGCGCGCCTTTGAGGAGGATAAAATCGATGAGCATGCCGCCCTCGCCCAACTCCGCCCCGCGCGCCCAGGCGCGGACCAGGTAGTTGTGGCCGTGCAGCCGCTCGCATTTGCCGTGATAGTGCGTAAGGGAATGGGCCGCCGCGAAGTCGGCCTCGACACGTACGGTATACATGGGAAGAGGATACCGTGGCCGCCTGCCGCGGTCAACGCGCGGAACCCAGTTTACCGATCGGCCAGGACGCGCTATCATCGGCGAATGCAACGTCGTCTTTCAACCTTCCTAACCGCGGATCTCGCCCGTCGCGCGGCCGTGATGGAGCGCCGCGGCGATCCGTCGCTCGACCCCGACGTCGCGGGCATCGCCTACGATTCCCGCGCGATCCGGAGCGGCTGGCTCTACTTCGCGCTCACCGGCCTCCACGTCGACGGGCATTCCTTCGTTCCGCAGGCGGTCGCCGCGGGCGCCGCGGTCGTCGTCCACGAGAAACCCCTCGATTCCTACGATCCGCGGGTCGTCTACTTCCGCGTCCAGGATTCCCGGTTCGCCATGTCGCCCTTCGCCGACGCCTTCTGGGACGCTCCCTCGCGCGACCTCGTCGTCGTCGGCGTCACCGGCACCGAGGGCAAGAGCACGACGGTCTTCCTCACCTACCAGCTCCTCGACCTGGCCGGCAAGAAGGCGGGCTTCGTTTCCACCGTCATGTACCGGACCGGAGAGAAAGAGGAGTGGAACAGCGAGCACCAGACCACCCCGGAGGCGCCGACGGTCCAGGCGTCCTTGGCGGCCATGCGCGAATACGGCATGGAGTACGCGGTGGTCGAATCGAGTTCCCACGGGCTCTCGCCCCGGACCAACCGGCTCGGCGACGTCGCCTTCGACGTGGGCATCATGACCAACGTGACCCACGAACACCTCGAATTCCACGGCAGTTGGGAACAATACCGCGACGACAAGGCCAACCTCTTCCGGGCCCTCGATACGACGGCCCACGAGAAGGCCCTCCGCTCCGCTCCGCCCGCCGCCGACCTCTCGCGGGGTAAGGTCCGGGTTCCCTCCTTCGGAGTGGTGAACGCCGACGATCCGAGCGCGGCTTACTTCGCCGCGGCGACCGGACGGCGCACGTACACCTTCAGCGTCCGCGACGCCGACGCCGACCTTTCGGTCAAATCCATCGAAAGCAGTTCGGACGGCAACGCGTACGAAGTCCGCGTCCGCGCGACGGGCGAGACCCTCCCGATCCGCGACCGACTACCGGGCGCCTTCAACGCGGGAAACGTGCTCGCCGCCCTCCTCGCGGTCTCCGGCCTCCTCGACGTCCCGGTCGCCCAGCTCGCGCCGCTCGTGCCGCTCCTCAGGCCCGTACGCGGACGCATGACCGTCGTGGACGCGGGCCAGCCGTTCGAGGTCCTCGTGGATTACGCCCACACGCCGTCCTCCTTCGAGACGGTACTCCCGCCCATCAAGAAACGGATCGAAGCCAGGGGCAACCGCGTGATCTGCCTCTTCGGCTCGGGCGGCGAGCGGGACCGCGAGAAGCGGCCGCGCCAGGGCCGCATAGCCGCGGACTGGACCGACGTCGTGGTCCTCTCCGACGAGGACCCGCGCGGGGAGGTCCCCATGGAGCTCCTGGAGGAGATCGCGGCGGGGTGCCCGGAGCGGACGCGGGGAACGGACCTCTTCCTCATCCCCGACCGCCCCACGGCCATCCGCGTGGCCTTCTCCCTCGCGAAGCCGGGCGACGCGGTCCTCCTGCTCGGGAAAGGACACGAGAATTCGATCATCTACGCGGATCGGACGATACCCTATGACGAAATCGGCGAAGCCCAGAAGGCCTTGGCGGAGATGGGCTACGCCCCGAAGAATGGAGAAAAGGCATGAAGAAATCGGTCGCGATACTCTACGGCGGGAAATCGGGCGAGCATGAGGTTTCGCTCGTTTCGGCCGCTTCGGTGGCGCGGAACCTGGATCCCGCACGATACGAAGTCCGCCTCATCGGCATCGCGAAGGACGGCGGTTGGTACCTCCAGGACGACGCCGAACTCGCGCGATGCAGGGAGGGGGCCCCTGCCCTATCCATTTCCGCGAACGGCCGCCGCCGCGTCGCGGTGATCCCCGGCGGCGGAATCGAGGCGGGCCTCGCCGTCGCTCAGGCGGAGGACGCGATCGGCGGACGGCTCCCCACCGGCAAGGGGGCCGACCTCGGCTCGCTCAAATCCGTCGCGAAGCCCCTGGTGACCGTCAGGACCGACGTCGTCTTCCCGGTGCTCCACGGCACCTTCGGCGAAGACGGCACCGTCCAGGGGCTCCTGGAGATGGCGGGCCTCCCCTACGTCGGCGGCGGCGTGCTCGGAAGCGCCGTCGGCATGGACAAGGAGATCGCCAAGGCGCTCTGGATCCAGGCGGGCCTGCCGACCGTGCCCTACGTCGCCGCCCGGAGATCGGACTGGGCCGCGCGGGAGAAGCGGACGGCCATCATGGAGAAGGCGGAGCGCGACTTCCGCTATCCGCTCTTCGTGAAGCCCTCCTGCGCCGGCTCCTCGGTCGGAGCGGGCATCGCCGCGGACCGGGAGGCGCTGGAGCGGGGCGCCGAGGCCGCGTTCAAGTGGGACGACAAGATCCTCATCGAACCCTTCGTCCGCGCGCGCGAAGTGGAGTGCTCGGTCACCGGAAACGACAAGCCCGAGGCTTACACGCCCGGAGAGGTCGCCCCCACGCACGACTTCTACGACTACGACGCCAAGTACCTCGACCCGAACGGCGCCGCCCTCCTCATCCCCGCGGATCTCGAGGAAACCCAGCTCCGCGCGGTGCGCGAGATCGCGGTGAAGGCGTACCGGGTCGCCGAGCTATCCGGCCTCGCCCGCGTCGATTTCTTCGTGCGCAAGGACACGGGAGAAATCCTCCTCAACGAGGTGAATACCATGCCCGGTTTCACGACCATCAGCATGTTCCCGAAGATGTGCGAAGCTTCGGGCCTCTCGTACGGACCGCTCCTGGATCGCCTCGTGGCCCTCGCCGAAGAGCGCTACGCCGCCCGATCGTCCAGGGACTATTCCCGCGTTCCCGCCGACGGCGCGGGAGCCTAGCGCGGCGGTCGCGATCCGGTGACCGTCTCCTTCTACAAGCTCCAGGTATCCGGCGACGATTTCGTCCTCGTGGACCTGGACAAGGCCTCCCACCGGGACTTGTCCCGCCGGGAGGGCGCGCTCGCCGAGCTCGCCGCCGCCATCCTGGACCGCCGGCGCGGCGTCGGCGGACGGGCCGTAGTGTACGCGGGAGGCGCGCCCAAGGCGGGCGCGGGGTCCCTGCCCCTCCGCGTCTTCGCGGCCGACGGCAGGGAGGACTATTCGGGCGGCGACGCCCTCCTCTGCGCCGCCCGCTGGGCCTTCGATTCGGGGCGCGCCGGAGACGGCAAGATCCGGCTGATCCTCCCGGGAGGCGAGCGGACGCTCACCGCCTTGGACTCGCGCAGCTTCGCCCTGGAGCTCGACGGCCCCCGCGCGCTCGCTGAGGCCCCGGTCGACGCGGCCCACGGCGCGTCCGGTCCGGCCGGCCCGGACGCCGGGAACGCGGCCGGCCCTCCGATCGGGCCCGATGGAGGGGACCGGGCGCGCATCGACCTCATCGTGGACGGCCGCGCGGCGGCGGCCTACCTCTTCGCCTTGGATCGCTCCTACGCCGTCGCCGTAGCCTCCGTCGACGGGCCCGGTCCCAAGCGGGTCCGCACGGCCCTCGCGGCCCTCTTCCCCGCCGCCGCCCCCGTGGTCGTCCGTCCCGCGGGCCGTGACTTGGTCCGCTTCTCCGCAGCCGAGGGCGCGGACCGCGTCTCCTCCGCGGCCGCGGCCATGGCCGCCTCGGCGCTCGCCGGGCGCACCGACGGCGAGGCGGCGGCCGAATGGCGGGGCCGCGGCGGCGCGATCGCGTACGCCCACTTCGGGACCGGCGAGGCCGCGGACGCGGAAGCCGCGCCCCCCGGAATCGGCAGGGCGGCCCTCTTGGATCGCGGACGGTTCTGGGTGGAGTGGAGAAGCGGCGGCCGCATCCTCGTGGTGGGCGTGGCCGAATACTCCTTCGAGGGGAACTACGACTACTTCATCGAGGAAGGCTAAGGGGCCTTACCAGCGCTTCTTGACCTGTTTCGCGAAACCCGTGAGGTCCGCGAATTCGATCGCGCCGTCATCCAGCACCGCGCGCCCGGAAAACCTTCCGAAGACCGTATGCTGGACCGAGGAATACACGAGCGCGCGCGTGGACGTCGATCGATCCAGGATGGGTTCCATGGCCATCTCGAGCCGGCCGTCCTCGCTCGTGAAGCGCCAGGTCTTGAGCCGATCGCGCGGGTTGATCTGGAACGTGACCGAGCCGAGCTTGTGGAGCTTCCCGTCCAGGAAAACCGCGTTCTCCGAGCCCGAAGACGCGTCCCCTTCCCCGTACCCGAGGTTGAAGCCGAAGAGCCGCCCGCCGACGAGTCCCGTGGCCGAACTCCGCAGCCACGCGTCGCGGTAGGGCCGGACGCCGCGGTTCCAATCGAGGATCGCGAACGATTCTCCCTTGGGGAAGACCAGCTCGTGGTCGCCGAACTGCATGATGCCCTCGGCGGAGAAGCAGGGAGAAACGCGGGAATAGGAAAACGTCGAGGTTTTCGATTTGAACGGCGTCGCCGTCACGATGGACTCGGCGTGCGGGGCCTCGGTGAGCACGAGGGCGCCCCTGAGCCCATGCCCGTGGCCGAACTCGGGGAAATCCACCTTCACGATGCGGGAACCGCCTTCCATGACGGAGAAGTCGAGGGTCCCCTTCTTGTGCTTGATGCGGACGTCCCCGGCCTCGCACGAGGCGGGTAAGGCGAAGGAACCGAGCGGGAACGGCACGACCAAGGCCTCGGTGGTGTGGTGCTTGCCCACGAAATCCATGACCGAGGCCGACACGATGCCCGCGTAGCCGTTGTCCGCCACGGAGAACGCCACCGCGAAATCCTTCGTGATCACCGTGCACGCGTCCCGCTCCTTGATGCGGCCGAGCGGCGCAGCGATGGCCGACCGATCGTACGCGAGCAGGGGCCTGCGGGCCCACCCGCTCACGCGGAGGCGGCCCGCGTCGTCCAGGAGGGGTCCCGCTTCGGTTATTTCGAGCTGAGGCACGAGGCGGTTACCGGAACTCGGCCTCGGTCGCCCTCTGCCAGAATTGGCTGCGTCCGATTCCGAGGCCGATCTCGCCCCGCATCTCCAGGACGTCCTTGGGGAACTTCTTCCCGTCGGCCGCCCGGAACGCGATCTTGCACTTATAGAGGTCGCCGCTCTCCGGATCGATGATGTTGCCGTCGGCCCACTCGCCGTTCTTCTTCTTGGTGAGGCCCCAGATCCACGGGGTCCCGATGATCTTCATCTCGTTGACCTTGCCGGCCACGGGGAAACCCTTGTAGCTCGGTTTCACGTCTTTGGCGATCGTGTCGTCCGGTTCCCCGACGATCTTCACGATCTTGCCGATGAGCGTGCCGCCCTCCACGCGGATGGTCCAGAACGCCGTGGCCTCGCCGGCCTCGTTCACGCTTTTCCAATACCCTTCCACCGGCTCGGCGGCGAACGCGAAGGTAGCCGCGACGAGCGCGACGACGATGAGGAGAGCTGTTTTCTTCGACATGACGACTCCGCTGACACGTTGCATTGACCATCGCGCTAAGGCGACGGAGGATTGATGAAATAGGAGAGCACGAGGGACGAGAGGCTGAGGCCGAAAGTCACGGTCCCCGAGGTCAGGATGCCCATGCCCCGGTCGAGATCGCCGTCGGAGATCACGGGGACGGCCGCCATCTGGAGGCCGAATCCGATGACGCCGAACAGCACGGCCCCGACGATGGACGCGTTCTTGCCCCGCGCCGCCCGGCGGTAGGGCTCGTAATCCGGCTCGATGTACTGGACGCGGATTTCCTTCTCGGGCGCGGCGATCGGCACGGCTTCGGGCGGGGGCACGGGGGTCTCGCCCTGGAATTCGTGGGTGATCCAGTACGACTTGATCTCGTCGTCGATGACGCCCTTTTCCACGATCGGAACGGCCGTGGTCAGGTCCACCTTGACGAGCTGGTTGGCCTTCACGACCACCACCGGCGCCTCCGCTTCCTTTTCCGGTTCCGCCACGGGGGCTACGGTGACCTCTCCGGAGAAGCAATACACGCTCACTTCCGGCGACTTGAACGCGCCGCCGGACTTCTCCGCGGGACGGGCGATGGCGTCGAAGCCGAAATCGGTGCCGCGGACGCCGGCGACGGTGCTGCCCGAACGGATGGAGAACGACTCGTTCCCGGACAGTTTGGCGACCTTCGCCCGCACCCGGCCGTAGATGAGGCCGAGGGAAATATCCTCCCCGGCGCTCCCGAGGCCCTTGAACATGAACGAGCTGTTCTCGGCGAGCTTGAGCACGGTTCCCTTGGGGACCAGCTGGATTTCTAGGAACGTGGAGGCTTTGGTCTGGACGAGATCGCCGCTTTCGATGCGGTACCCGATGGCTTCCGGATCGTCCACCTTGACGGCCTTCACCACCCCGCCGCGGATCACCGAGAATTCCCGGCCTTCCGCGTATACGACTTCGCCGCGCCCCGCTTCCTGCGCCGATGCGGTGCCGAGCGGACCGAAAAGCGCGAGCGCGATCAAGACGCCCCTGAGGGAGATACGGCGACGTATATTCATACTGACGACTATACTACGGCCTCGCCGCCAGAGCAACGGCGATTTTCTCCGGCCGTCCCGTACGCCGCCTTTCCCTTTGAAAGGTCCCCTGCGAAGCAGTATTATGTAGGTCCAAATGGAACAGTTGGCAAACGAGATCCGTCCGGGCTACGAGGACAAGGTCATCAACGATCGTCTCTCCGCGCCCCGCGTTTCGCCATCCGCTCCATACGGACTCCGGTACAACCAGAGCGAAGAGTTCTTCATCGATCTCGCGGCCCCCTTCCCCGTGCCCAGCTTTCCCATCCATCACGACGTGCGCGAAACCATGCCCGAGCCGGTGTACCTGAAGGCGATCCGCGATTGGATGGAGGGCCTCCTCGGCGCGGCTCCCGACTTCTTTTCGGATCTCACCTACTTCTTCGATCCGGGCGAAACCCTCAAGCCCTGTTTTTATAAGCTCTACCGGTGCGGAGACGAACACTATCTATACCTGCTCAGGGTGAACCTCGTCTTCAGGCCCCTGGAGATGGAACTCCTGGAACGGGGAGGCAACGACTATACCGCCGCCTACCGGAGCAGGAGACTGTACCTGGACAGCGACTTCATTCCGCTCGCCGGCATCGCCGGCGCCGACGAGCGGCCCGCCGCCTTCATCGTCAAGCAGGCGGTATCGCAGACCTGGATCGGGGAGACCGGCAAGGGGTACTTCGTCCGCGGCATCTGGATGGATACCGAGCTCACCAAATTCTTCTCGCGCCTCTTCCTGGCGAGCGGAAAGCGGAGCTACCCCTTTTACCCCTTCACCTGCAAGTACAAGACCGTCTGCATGACCGTCCCGAATCCCGTGAACGAGGAACGCAAGCGCCTGCTGCCCTACCTGCACGCCGCCCTCGGTTTCCTGGCCCCCGAGATGGAAAAGATCCAGGCCGCGCTCAAGGAAGCCGACTTCTCGGAAAGCCTCCCCATCTTCGCGGAACTCAAGGCGCGGGCCGAAGAAAGCCTGAGCAAACCCTGGACCGACCTGCGGGTTACGCCGTATCTTAACGCGGAAGAGCAGAAGGAGTTCCGGCTTGAGTTCTGATCGCAACCTCCCGAAAAAAGCCTACGCGGGCGCGAACGTCGTCGTCATGGGCCTCGGCCTCAACGGCGGGGGCCTCGAGTCCGCCCGTTTCCTCGCCTCCCGCGGCGCCGCCGTGACGGTGACCGACCTCCGGGACGAGAAAACGCTCGGGCCTTCCATCGAAAAGCTTTCGGGCTTCCCCATCCGCTACGTCCTTGGCCGCCACGAGCTCGAGGATTTCAAGGCGGCCGACTTCGTGGTGAAGAACCCCGCGGTCAAGCCGGACTCGCCCTTCCTCGCGGTCGCCCGCCGCGTGGAGACGGACCTCTCCATCTTCCTCGCCCAATGCCCCGGCAGGCTCACGGCCGTCACGGGGTCCAAGGGGAAGTCGAGCACCTCCTCCGCCCTCCACTGGGTCTTGGGCCGGGCCGCCGCCGACGCGGTGCGCAAGAGCGGCGCCGACCGCCGCGCCTTCCTCGGCGGGAACATCACCGTTTCCCCCCTCGGCTTCCTCGATGCGATACGGGAAGGCGACGACGTCGTCCTGGAACTCTCCAGCTGGCAGCTCGGGGACCTCGCCGGCAGGTTGCGCGAGGACGGCGGGCGCGACGCCCTCGGCCGTCCGCTGGCCCTGCTCAAACCCCGCGCCGCGGTGCTCACGGCCATCATGCCGGACCATCTGGATCGGTACGGGACCATGGACGCCTACGTGGCCGACAAGCGCGTCATCTACGCGGGACAGGACGGGAACGACGTCACGGTCACCTCCGATGACGACTGGGGCCGTTCCTTCGCGGCCGAGACGAAGGCGCGCATCCTCGTCTACGCCTCGACCCCGCTGGAGGAAGGAAGGGCCGGCGGCTGGATCGACGGCGGCAGCGGAAGCGGCTTGGCCCGCACCGCCGAAGGGAAACTCGTGGAACTGGTGCCGGAGAGCCTGCTCACGCCCGGGGCCCACCAGAAGCGCAACCTGCTCGCCGCGGCCCTCGCCCTCCTCGATCTCGGCCTCTCGCCGGAAACCATCCGCGACGGGCTCGCGTCCTTCCCCGGCATAGAACACCGGCTGGAGTTCTTCCATGAAGCCGGCGGCGTTCGGTTCTACAACGACTCGGCCGCGACCATCCCCGAGGCCGCGGCGGCGGCGGTGGCGGCCTTCGAGACGCGGCCGGTGCTCGTGGCGGGCGGCAACGACAAGGCCCTCGATTTCGCGCCCCTCGTCCAGGCGGCGCGGGGCGCGAAGGCCGTCGTCCTCCTCGCCGGTACCGGCAGCGCCAAGCTCACCCCCCTGCTCGATGCCGCAGGCATACCCTACCGCGGCCTCTTCGGCGTCCTCGACGACGCCGTCATGGCCGCGGCCGCGGCCGCCGCCCCCGGAGACGTCGTGGTGCTCTCGCCGGGCTGCACCTCCTTCGGCATGTTCCTCAACGAATTCGACCGCGGCAGGAAGTGGAAGGAAGCCGTCAACCGGCTCGTTAGGTAGGAACGCCTGCACCCCGACCGGACCTGGTCCGGGCCCGGGGTAACATTTTCCCGCAGGCACCGAAAATTACCCATCCCTCGGCGTCGCCGCCGCGCTTTTACGCCTGAAGTTGGCGAATACCGTGCGTATCCCGCTTCCGAGGGCTCCGCGCGGTCGGCACGCAGTTTGCTATATGAAAAAGAGCGATACGCCACCCCGCCCCGAAGGAGTACCCATGCGCATGAAGACGTCTTCCTTGCAGATCGCCCGCCGACTCTCGCTCGGTTTTTTCCTGGCGCTCACGACGGCCGTCGCCGTCCTCCACCAGGTCGCGCGGAATTTTCCCGCGGTGGACGCGCTCTGTCCCTTCGGCGGCATCGAGACGCTCTACAAGCTCGCGGCCGGCGGCGGCTTCGTCCAGCGGATCGAGCCCTCCAACATCGCGCTCCTCGCCCTCATCGTCGGCCTCGGCCTCGGCCTCTCCCGGTTCTTCTGCGGATGGATCTGCGCGTTCGGCGCCCTGCAGGGCGTCTTCGGCAGGCTCGGCGCGCTCGTCTTCCGGAGACGCTTCGCCGTCCCCCGCGCCCTCGATTCCGTCCTCAGGTACTTCAAGTACGTCGTGCTCGCGGCGGTGGTCGCCGGCAGCTGGATCACCGGCACCCTCATCATCCGCCCCTACGATCCCTGGGCCGCCTACGGCCACCTGAGCGCGGGCCTCGGCGCGGTCTGGGCCGAGTTCGCCGTCGGCCTCGTGGTCCTCCTCGCCTCCCTCCTCCTCTCCGCCCTCTACGACCGCGCCTTCTGCAAGTACGTCTGCCCGCTCGGCGCCTTCAACGCCCTCCTCTCCCGCGTGCCGCTCTTCAGGTTGAGGCGGGACAGCGCCACCTGCATCTCGTGCGCCCGCTGCGACCGCTCCTGCCCGATGAATATCCCGGTCATGAGGATCGATTCGGTGGATTCGGCCGAGTGCATCGGCTGCATGGAATGCGTCAGCGCCTGTCCTACCAAGAAAGGCACCCTCACGGGTTTCCTCGCCGGCGCCCCGGTACGGCTCGGCCTCGTCGCGCTCGCCGGCGTCGGACTCTACGTCGGCGTCCTCGGCGCGGGAAAGGCATCGGGATCGATCGCCTTCACGCCGCCCACGCTCCAGGAGCGGGCCGCGGCGGGCGACCTCAAGGTGGAGGACATCAAGGGTTCTTCCACCTGGGCCGAGGCGGCCGCTTCCTACGGCGTGGACCTCGCCGCCCTCTATCGCGAGGCGGGCATCGACGCCGCGTCGGTACCGCCCGTTACGCGGCTCAAGGATACGGGGGCCATCATCGGCGCCGCCTTTGAGGCGGAGACGGTCCGCGCCGCGGTCGCGCGCCTCCTCGGCGTTCCGTACGCCGGACGCGAAGGGAGCGCCGCGGAGGCGGCGGGTACTAAGTAGCCGCCTGCTCCACCGCCGCCGCGAGCGAGCCCGCCGCGGCGCGGAGATCCTCGGGAAGGTCCTCCCACGCGATGGCCCCGGCTTGGGCGAGCTCTTTCCGCCACGCGAAGCGGGCCAGGAGCGGAACGCCGAGCTCGGCCGCCGATTCGGCGGCGCTCCCCTGCGCGAAGAGGTTGAATTCCTCCCCGCAGTGGGGGCAGACCATCGCGCCCATGTTCTCCACGAAGCCGAGGACGGGGATCTTCGTCTTCACCGCCATCTTGACCGACTTCCGCACGATCATGGAGACGAAATCCTGCGGGGTGGCGACGATGACGAGTCCGTCCACCGGGAGCTGCTGGAAACCGGTGAGGACCACGTCGCCCGTTCCGGGCGGAAAATCGATGATGAGATAGTCGAGCTCGCCCCACTCGGCGTCGCCGTAGAACTGGGTGAGCGCCTTTCCGAGGAGCGGCCCCCGCCAGATCACGGGGTCGTCCTCCGAGGGGAGATACATGTTGATCGAGACGAGCTTGATTCCCTGAGCGTCGACGAGGGGGAGCATCTTCTCGCCCGTCCCCTGCCCCGGCTTCCCGCTCACGCCGAAGAGCCGGGGCGCGCTCGGTCCCGTGAGGTCGCCGTCCAGGACGCCGACCGCCCGCCCCGAGGCCGCCAGGGCCCGAGCCAGGAGCACGGTCGTTGTGGACTTCCCCACCCCGCCCTTACCGCTGGCCACGCCGATGATACGCCGTATATTCTGCTTCCCGAGTTTCTCGAGACCTCTCATGTAGGTAACTCCTTCAATGCGATGGACGTTACCTAACATACCGAGGCGGGCGGCCGGCGGCCAATGGAATCGGCTGCCTTCAGGCGACCAGCCCGAACGCGAAGCCCGCGGCCGTGGACAGGGCGACGACGAGGCCGACGTAGACGCCCGTCTTCTTCCAGCCCAGTTCCCCCGCGATCACGAGGATGGAGGGCAGCGAGAGCGAAGGGCCGGCCAACAGCAGGGCGAGCGCGGGGCCCTGCCCCATACCGGCGCCGAGGAGGCTCTGAACGATGGGGATCTCGGTGAGCGTGGCGAAGTACATGAGCGCCCCGGCGAAGGCGGCGAAGAAGTTCGCGAAGAGCGAGTTGCCGCCGAGGAGGCCCGCGATCCAAGAAGCCGGGATGAGGGCTTCGCGGCCGGGACGGCCGAGCAGGAAGCCCGCGGCGAGCACGCCGCCGAAAAGGAGCGGCAGGATCTGCAGGGCGAAGTCGCGGGTCGCGACGACCCATTCCACGCGCTCTTCGCGGCTGAACCAGCGGATGAGGGCGTAGGTCAGCACGACCGCGAAGCCCCCCGCGATCCACCACTTGGCGCCGTAGATAGCGTCCCAGGCCGCGCTGCCGGAGGCGTCGGTGACGCCCTTCGGATTCGCCCAGTTGGCGAAGACGAGGATGCCGATCATGGAGGCCATGGAGACGATCATTTGGCCGAGGCTCCGCGCCGGCTTCTCTTCCGGTGCGGTGAACAGCCGCGCGTCCGCGGCGCGCGCTGCGTCATCCTTGCGGAAGATGAGGGCCATGAGGGCGCCGATCACCACCGAGAAGCCGATCGCGCCGATCGCCCGCGCCGTCCCCTGCTTCCACCCGAACACCTTCGCGGACAGGACGATCGCGAGGATGTTGATGGCCGGTCCCGAGTAGAGGAAGGCCGCCGCGGGCCCGAGGCCCGCGCCCTTCTTGTAGATGCCCTTGAAGATGGGGAGCACCGTGCAGGAGCAGACCGCGAGGATCGCCCCCGAAATCGAGGCGACGCCGTAGGCGATGGGGCGTTTGGCGTCGGGGCCGAGGTAGTGCATGACCGCCTGCCGGTTCAGGAAGACCGTTATCGCTCCGGCTATGAACAGGGCGGGGACGAGGCAGAGGATGACGTGCTGCCGCGCGTATTCGCTCAGCATCAGGGTCGCTTCCCGCACCGCCCCCGCGACGCGGGGCGACGCGAAGGGGATAGCGTAGGCCGCGGCGAAGACCCCCGCGACGAGGAGGAGGCGCTCGTTGGGAGAGCGGCCGTTAGTCGCCATCGCTGGCCTTGAGCAACGCGGCGATCTGGTCCACGGTCAGGAGCTTCCCGGCCGACTTGACGTCCCCGTCCACGGCGAGCGCGGGCGTCATCATCACGCCCATCTCCATGATGCGGTCCGAATTGTTGATCTTTTCGAATTCGGCGGAAAGGCCGAGGTTCGCCGCGGCCTCGCGGGCGTTCTTCTCGAGTTGGTTGCATTTCGGGCAACCCATTCCCAGGATCTGGATCTTCATTGATACCTCTTTCGGTGGGGGTGGTGTCTGATTGTTTCCAATATTAGAAACAACGCTACAAGGTGTCAAGCGATCCTTGACATTGTTTCCACACTTTGCAACATTAGGGACATGACGCAGGACGAACTCAGGCGCTTGGAGTTGCGCGCGCACCTGTTCAGGGCCCTGGCCCATCCGATGCGCTTGCTCCTCCTGGAAAAACTCCGGGACCGCCCTTGGTGCGTGTGCGAACTCGCCGCCGAGGTCGGGATCGACAAGTCGGTCGCTTCCAAGCACCTTTCGCAGCTCAAGGAAGCCGGCCTCATCGACGACGAGAAACGGGGCACGCTCGTGGAATACCGGCTCACCGCACCCTGCGTCCTCGACCTCGCCTCCTGCGCGGAAGGCGCCGTGCTCGTGAACCGCAGGCGAAGGCTCGGGGTAGAGGCCTGACGGTAGGCGGCGCGGACGCGCCTTAACGCGCTCGGAACCATCAGCGGCGTCTGCGCGAAGAAGGAACTTCGCTATTCGGCCAGATGACGGCACGCTTTGAGACGTATATTATGACTAGCATTATCATATATCGATGGCCGACTACTCTTGAGAGCGGTCGACGGCCTCGGACGTTTCCGTGAAGCCGCCGAGCGCGGGCTATCCTGCGTGAGGCCGCCCGATGAGATGCTCGCCGCAACGGAGGATCGATGAGCGCCAAGAAGAACGTGTTGTTTCTCTGCACCGGCAATTCGTGCCGATCGCAGATGGCGGAGGGGTGGGCCCGCGCCCTCAAGGGGGACGTCCTGGAAGTCCATTCCGCCGGTACCGCCCCCCACGGCCTCGACCCGAACGCGGTCCGGGTCATGGCGGAAGCGGGGGTCGATATTTCCGCGCATCGATCCAAGCACGTAAACGAACTTTTGGACGCAGGGATCGATTTCGTGGTGACGGTCTGCGATTCGGCCGCGGAAGCCTGCCCCCGTTTCCCCGGTAAGGCGGTCACGCTGCACCATTCTTTCGACGATCCGCCGCGCCTCGCGAAGGACGCGCGGGACCGGGAGGCCGCGCTCGCCGCCTACCGGCGCGTACGGGACGAAATCCGCGCGTTCGTCGCCGACGACCTGATCGGCGCCCTCCAGGCCGCGGCGGCCGGCCGTGGCGCGGCCGAGGGCCTCGGCGCGGCCGGGAGCGGCGCATGACCGTACGGGACTTCCTCTCCATCGTGGAACTCCGCACCAAGATCGTGAGCGTCTCTTCCTGCGGACTCGGCTTCCTGGCCGCCTCCGCGGACGGCCATGACTTCAGGCTCCTCCCCGCCGTCGTCCTCTTCGTCGCGGCCCTCTTCGTCGATATGGGGACGACCGCCTTCAACTCCTACTTCGACTGGCTGCGCGGCACCGACGACGCGGAACACAACCGGGAAGCGGACAAGGTGCTCGTGCACGCGGGCGTGAGGCCGGCCTCCGCCATCGGCACGGCCCTCGTCCTCTTCGCGGTCGCGGCGGGCCTCGGCCTCCTGCTGGTCGCCTTCTCCGGGCTCTGGCTGCTCCCCGTGGGGATGCTCTGCATGGCCGTCGGCTTCCTCTACTCGGGCGGGCCGCTCCCCATCTCCTTCACGCCCGTCGGGGAGCCCGTCGCCGGCGGCTTCCTCGGATCGGTCCTCCTTTCCCTCTCCTACCTGATCGCTTCGGGCGGCGGCGCCGGTCCGGCCCTCTTCGCCGCCCTCCCCCAAGGACTCTTCGTGGCCGGCATCCTCGCCGCGAACAACGCCTGCGACATCGAGGGCGACCGGGCGGCTGGCCGCCGCACGCTGGCGGTGCTCGTCGGCCCGGCCGGAGGGGCGGCGCTCCTGGCCTTCTACGTGGCCGCGGCCTACGTCGCCTCCGCCTTCCTCGTCGCTTCGGGGAAGCTGGGAGGCGGCCCGCCACTCCGCCCCGCGCTCGCGGTGGCCGCGTCGGCGGCTCTCGCCGCCCTCGTCCTGTTCCGCGCGGCGCGCGGAGGCTTCTCGCACGAGCGGAAGAGCGCCGTCATGCGCGCCGTCTCCCTCGCCTTCCTCATCCATACGCTCGGCCTCGCCGCCGCGATCGCCTGATCTCGCCGCGGCGCTCGGGTCCGGGAGTCCGCGCTTTCCTAGGCGCGGGGCGGCGGAACGCGTATACTCTTCCGGCCATGGATGAAGCAGAGGCGGCGGTCGCCGCGTACGGAACCAAGCGGGTCGATTTCCGCTTCCGCGGCAGGACGCTGACCCTCGCCCTTTCCCACGCCCTGTTCAGCTCGGCGGACGTGGACACGGGGACGCGGCTCCTCCTCAAGGAGCTTTCGCGCCGCTGGGACGAGGACGCGGCTGCGGGGCGCGCCCTTCCGCGTTCGGTATTGGACGCCGGTTGCGGCGTCGGCGTGATCGGCATCGCGGCCGCGGCGGCGCTCGCCGCCGAAGGCGTGCGGGACCTCCGCGTCCGCGCCCAAGACCGCGACCGGCTCGCGGCCGCGTTCACGACGGCGAACGCCCGCGCGAACGGCATCGGGGAGGAGACCTTGGCGGCCTACGCCGAACCCCTCCTCTCCGCACCCGAAGGATCCCATTGGGACCTCATCCTCTCCAACGTCCCGGCCAAGGCCGGAGAACCGGTCCTCGCCGATTTCTTCGCCCGGTCGGCCCGCCTGCTGACCGAAGGCGGCCGGGTCCTCGTGGTCGTCGTGAATCCCCTCGCCGCGGCGACGAGGAAGTGGATCGCCGCCGCGGGGGCGGAGGTCCTGACCGAGGCTACCGGACCGGAGCACACCGTCTTCGGCTACGGAGCTTCCGCCTCCGCGGGTGCCGCCGCGGCCGCGACCGAAGCGGCCGCGGAGGCCGAAGCCGCGGACCCGAGGAGCGCGGCCTACGGCGCCTACCGGCGCACCGCGGGCGATTTCAGCCTGGAGGGAGCGCCGTACCGGATCGAAGCCCTGCACGGCGTCGCCGACTTCGACGAGCCGAGCCGCGCGGTCGCGCTGGCGGCGAAACTCCTCCTCCGCGTGGGCTGGCCCCGCGCCGACCGCGCCGGCGAGGAAGGGCCGCGAGCGCCCGCCGTCCTCATCCACGAGGCCGACCAGGGCCATTTCCCCGCCTGGCTCGTCGCCCGCGCCGCGGAGCGCGGAGAAGCTCCGCCGCGCCTCGTCCTCGCCGCCCGCAACGTCCTCTCCCTCGCCGCTTCCGCGGCCAACGCGGCCAACGCGGCGGCCGCGGGCCGCGGGGGGCTGGCGGCGGCCGCGGGGGGCGGAGCGCCGCAGCCCCCGCTCGAGGCGGTACCCGTCGTGGACCTCGGCCTTTCCGCGGATCGCCTCCGGCCGAGCGGCCCCTTCGACCTCGTCGCCTCCTTCCCCGAGGCGGTGCCCCGCGTCGACCGCGCTCGGGACGCGTGGCAAGGCGCCCACGAACTCCTCGGCCCGGGCGGCCTCTTCCTCGTCGCCCAAGCCTCCACCGAGGCCGAGCGCTTCGATCGCGCCAAGGACCGACGCTTCAGCCGCGTCGGGGACCTCAAGCGGGACGGGTTCCGCGCCCTCGCCTACCGGAAGGACTAGAGCGATCTAAAAGCACTTGCCGGTGCGCTTGCGGTCGCAATCTTTCCGGGTGCAGCGGTAGCAAATCTCGTTCGCGAGCTCTCCCTTCAGGAAATAGGAAGCCGCGTTCCCGAGGGTGGTCTCGGCTATCGCCTCCAGGGCCTCGTTCGTGAGGAAGGCCTGGTGGCTCGTCACGAGGACGTTCGGCAGGGTGAGGAGGCGCGCGAGCACGTCGTCCTTGATGATGGAGCTCGAGTGGTCCTCGAAGAAATACTCGTCCTCCTCCTCGTACACGTCCAGGCCCGCCCCGCCGAGGCGATCGTCCTTGAGCGCGTCGATGAGGGCCTTGGTGTCGATGAGACCCCCGCGGCCCGTATTGATGACGATGGCGTCGCGCTTCATGGTCGCCAGGACTCCTGAGTCCACGAGGTGGCGCGTCTCGGGTGTCAGGGGGCAGTGGAGCGTGACGACGTCCGCGGACCGGAAGAGCTCGTCCAGCTCCACGTAGCGCGCCCCGATGGAGGCCGCCCACTCCGCGGAGGGGAAGGGATCGGAAACGAGGACCTCCATGCCGAGTCCCCGGAGGATGCCCGCCGCGATGCGGCCGATCTGCCCCGTGCCGACCACGCCCGCCGTTTTCCCGTACAGGTCGAAGCCGACGAGGCCGGAGAGCGTGAAGTTGCCGTCGCGCGTGCGGTAGTAGGCCTTGTGGGTCTTGCGGTTGAGGGCCAGGAGGAGGGCGAGCGCGTGCTCGGCGACCGCGTGCGGCGAGTAGGCGGGGACCCGCACCACGTGGAGCCGGCCCCAGACCGCCTCCAGGTCCACGTTGTTGTAGCCCGCGCACCGGAGGGCCACGAGCTTGACCCCGCCCGCCACGAGGGCGTCGGCGGTCGGCCGGTCGATCTCGTCGTTCACGAAGGCGCAGACGGCATCGTAGCCGGCCGCCAGGGCCGCCGTATCCGCGCCGAGCCGCGCCGGGTAGAACTTGATCTCGAAGCCGTAACGGGCGTTGATCCGCTCGAAATACGCGCGGTCGTACGGCTTGGTGTCGAAGAACGCGATCCGGATCGGCTTGCCGGAGGCGGTCGCGGTCGCTTCGGTCGTCGGGACGGTTTTCGCGGCGTCGGTCATGGATACCTCGCTTTCCTTACTGTCTGAGTAAGGTTTATTACGAGATAAAAATATCGATATAGCGCACGAACGTCAAGGGGCCGCGCTCAGTACCGGACGAGCATCCTGAGGGCCTCCGCGAACAGCGGATCCGCGAGCGGGGCGTCCACGAGCCGCGCGAGGGCGAGCCCGTCGTCCGGTTCGGGATACGTCACCTCCAGGACCGACCGATCGGCGAAGCGGAGCAGGGCCCGCCGCGAATCCCGGAAGGTCGCCTGCGCCGTTTTCCCGTTCCCGAGCGTGAAGGCGACCGAGGGGCCGTCATGCTCCTCCGCGACGCCCGTATCGAAGACGATGCGCTCCCCCCGCTTCCCCAGGCGCGACTCGATCCAGCCGCGCAGCAAGGCCGCGCTCCACTCGTCTCCCGCGCGGATGCGCACCGCGTCCACGGACGCCAGGTCCGCGGCTTCCCCGTCGAAGAGGCGGGAGGCCGCGAGCCTGAGGGGCAACGAGCGCTCCCACGCGAGGTCCGCGAAACCGGAGGTCTCCTCTATCGCGGCCAGGGCGGCCGAGGCGTACGAGTCGATGGCGCTGCCGAAGCGCGCGATGTCTTTGGTCCCATCCACGAAGGTGAGGTCCACCCGGTCGGCGCAGTCGTAGTCGCAGCTGGAGAGCAGCTTCGGCCCGAGGTTCCAGAACAGCAGGGCGGGCAGCTCGCGCACCACGAAGGGGGCCCAGATCCGGGACTCGTACGCCGAATCGTCGGGGCTCTCCAGGTAGATGTCCTCGAAGCACACGCCGCGGCTTTGGCGGTCCAAGCTGCACCGCGCCGAAGACCAGGACTTGAAGCCCTCGGAGGCGTAGCCGCGCAGATGGAGGACGCGCGCGGGGCGCTTGCCCATGAGGCGGTCCACCACCGCGTCCGCGGCTTCCGCCTCGGCCGCCTCGGATACCACCACCACGGTGGCGGCCATGGCCCGCGCGTTGCCGGAAGCGATCTCGCGCAGCCGGGAGACGAGCTCGCGCTCGAGCTCGGAAGTCTTCGGGTGTGTCATAGACGCCTCCAGTTGCGACCGAACGAAGCCGGCAATTCCTTGGCCGCGGCGGGGCCGGGGCGTCCCGCCTCGTACTCGTAGAGCGGGACCGCGCCCTCGTCCCAGGCCGCGCGGATCGGATCGATGAAGGCCCAGGAGGCCTCCACCTCGTCGCGGCGGGTATACAGCGTCCCGTCGCCGATGAGCGAATCCAGGATGAGCCGCTCGTAGGCCTCGGGGGACGGCACGCCGAAGCCCGTCCCGTAGAGGAAGTCCATGGATACGGACCGCGCGCGGTCCGAAAGGCCGGGTATCTTGGTGTTGAGGTAGAGGGTCAGACCCTCGTCCGGTTGGAGGCGGAACACGAGTTGGTTGCCGCCCGTCCAGCCGGGCGGGAAGAGGGCGAGCGGCGGTTTCTTGAAGTGGACGGCTATCTCCGAGAGGCGGCGGGGGAGCCGCTTGCCGGTGCGGAGGATGAAGGGTACCCCCGCCCAGCGCCAGGAATCGACGAAGATCTTGAGGGCGGCGTAGGTTTCCGTGGAGGAATCGGCCGCCACGCCGCTCTCGTGCACGTACGCCGGCACCTCCGCGCCGTCCATGAGGCCCGCGCCGTAGCGGGCCCGGACCGTGCTCTTGCCCACCTCCTCTTCGCGGATGGGACGGAGCGCGCGGAAGACCTTCACCTTCTCGTCGCGGATCGCGCCGGCGCTCAGGGAACTCGGGGGCTCCATCGCCACCATGGCGAGGAGCTGGAGGATGTGGTTCTGGACCATATCGCGGAGGGCCCCCGCCCGCTCGTAGTAGGGAGCCCGCGTCTCCACGCCGACCGTCTCCGCCACGGTGATCTCCACGAAATCCACGTAGCGGCTGTTCCAAACCGGCTCGAAGATGCCGTTGCCGAAGCGGAGGACCGCGATGTTCTGCACCGTCTCCTTGCCGAGGTAGTGGTCGATGCGGAAGATCGAATCCTCGTTGAAGCGCTCCGCGAGGGTGGCGTTGAGCCGCTTCGCCTCCTCGCCGTTCCGCCCGAAGGGCTTCTCCACCACGATGCGGGTCGGCGCGCTCCGCTGCCGCGCGAGGCCGGCCGCCCCGATCCGCTCGATGAGCTCCGCGTAGCGCTCCGGCGGCGTGGAAAGGTAATGGACCAGTTCCCTGGTCGAGCCGACCTCGGCGGCGAGCCGCTCGAACCCGCCCGGATCGTCGAAATTGGATTGTAGATAACTGCACCGCGCCAGGAATGTATCCCGGTCCTGCTGATCGCAGCCGGCCTTATCCAGGGCGGCCGTGATCTCCGCGCGGAACGTCTCGTCGGTCCACGGCCTCCGCGCGAAACCGATCAGGCGCCAATCGTCGAGGGCCCCCTCCCGATGCAGCGCGAAGAGGGCCGGATAGAGCTTGCGGGTGGCGAGGTCGCCGGTCGCGCCGTACACCACGAGGACGAAGGGGGCCGGACGCCGTCGCGAGGTGAGGCCGACGGCGAGAAGATTATGCGTCATATTCCGAATATACGGGGTGAAACCAAAGACGACAATGACGGTAAGGAAAAATTCGTCTATCTCCGGCACGCGTCCGCGGCCGCCACGAGGTTCCGGAGGCTCGCTTCCACCTCCCGCGTCCCCCGCGTCTTGAGCCCGCAGTCCGGATTCACCCACAGCCCCTCGTAGCCGCGGCCGTTCTTCCCGGTCTTCGCCAGGATCGTCCGTATCGCGGCCTCGATTTCGGCCTCGCTCGGTACCCGCGGAGAGTGGATATCGTAGAGCCCCGGTCCCACCGCGGTCCGAAAACCGGCGTCCACCAGGTAGTCCAGGATCTCGAGGTTCGATCTGGCCGCCTCGAAGGTGATCACGTCCGCGTCCATCGCGTCGATCTCCCGCACGATCCCGGTGAAATCGCTGTAGCACATGTGGGTATGGATCTGGGTGTCGGGTTTCACCCCGCTGTGCGTCAGGCGGAAGGCCGCGATCGCCCAGTCCAGGTAATCCCGCGTACGCTCGGCTTTCCGGAGCGGCATCTTCTCCCGCAGCGCGGCCTCGTCGATCTGGATGATGCCGATGCCGTGCCGTTCCAGGTCCGCCACCTCGTCGCGGATGGCGAGGGCGATCTGGAAGGCGATGTCGCGGAGCGGCAGATCCTCCCGCGGGAAAGACCAGTTGAGGATGGTGACCGGTCCGGTGAGCATGCCCTTCACCGGTTTCGCGGACAGGCTCTGGGCGTAGACGGCCACATCCACCGTGAGGGGCGCCGTGCGGGAAACGTCGCCGACGATGATCGGCGGCTTGACGCACCGCGTACCGTAGGACTGAACCCAGCCGTTCGCGGTGAACGCGAACCCCGCGAGATTCTGGCCGAAGAACTCCACCATGTCGTTCCGTTCGAACTCCCCGTGGACGAGGACGTCCAAGCCGATGTCCTCCTGCAACGCGACGCAGGAGGCGATCAGATCCTTGACGCGCGCCTCGTAGGCCGCCGCATCGATCGTTCCTTTCCTGAGTTTCGCGCGGAGCTCGCGCACCTCCGCCGTCTGCGGGAAGGAGCCGATGGTGGTCGTGGGGAGCGCGGGCAGACGGAATCGCTCCTGCTGGACGGCGAACCGAACCTCCCTGGCCGGAAGCCGGATAAAATCGGCCTCCGCGAGGGAAGCGACGCGGGAGCGGACCGCGCTATCCGCGGCACCGCCGTCCGCGGCACCGCCGTCCGCGGCACCGCCGTCCGCGGCACCGC
>JAEXTK010000281.1 GCA_023406985.1 Spirochaetota bacterium
GGCGCGTCCTCGGGGATAGGCGCCTCCTGCGCCCGGCGCCTCGCCGCGGCCGCGGCGGGCGCCGAGCGCTATCCGGGCCTTCCCTCCTTCGACGAGCTCTGGCTCGCCGCGCGGCGGGGCGATCGGCTCGACGCCCTGGCCGCCGAGGTCCGCGCGGCGGCTCCGCGCCTCGCGGTCCGCACCTTCCCCCTGGACCTCGCGGCAGAGGGCCCGCTCGCCGCTCTCGCCGCGGCCGCGGCCGGCGCGGGTGGGGCGGCGGCCGGCAAACCCCTCCGCATCCTCGTGAACAACGCGGGCTACGGGACCTATGGCCCCTTCGCGGACGTGGACCTGGACAAACAGCTCGGCCAGATCGACCTCAACTGCCGGTCCCTCACCGAGGCCTGCGGCAGGCTCGGCCCCCTCCTCGCCCCGGGCGCCGTCGTCGTCAACGTCGCGAGCCTCGCGGCCTTCGCCCCGCTCGGCGGTTTCGCGGTCTACGCCGCGAGCAAGGCGTACGTCCTCTCCTTCTCCGTCGCGCTGGCCGCCGAGTGGGCGGAGCGGGGCATCCGCGTCTGCGCCCTCTGCCCCGGCTCGGTCGCGAGCGAGTTCGCCCTCGTGGCCTCGGGCGGGGTCCGGAAGGAGGTGCGGCACGGGTGGAGCGCGGACGCGACCACCGGCCGCTGCCTCCGGGACGCGGCGGCCGGCAAGGCCATCTCCATGCCGCGCCTCCTCTGGCGCCTCAAGCGGTTCGCCGGTTGGCTCTCGGGCCCCGTGATCAGCGCCCGCTTCGCCCAGCGCTTCATGCGGCGCCCGCATGCGGAAGGGACTGGGGGAACGGCTCGGTGAAGCGGATCGCCGTAGGCATAGCTTTGGCCGTGGGCGCGGCGGCCGCGGCCTTCGCCCATCCCCACATGTCGCTGGAGACCCGCGTCGAATTCGAGTACGCGGGGAAGAAATGCCGTTCCATCCGGTTGGAGTGGACCTTCGATTCCTTCTTCTCCGCTTCCATCATCCAGGAGATGGACCGCGACCGGAACGGCCGCCTGGACGCGGCGGAATCCGAGAACACGCGGAACTACGCCTTCGCGAACCTCCGGAAATTCGGCTACTTCACCTACCTCCGCTCGGGCGACCGGCGCGTGAATCCGGACCGGATCGAGAATTTCGTCGCCTCCGTACGGGGCGATCGGTTGGTCTACTCCTTCACCGTGCCCCTCGCGGGCAAAGGGTACGGGGAAGACTTCAGCGTCGCCGTCTTCGACGCGACCTACTTCTGCGCGGTCCTCTATCCGGCCGCGGGCACGGAGGCGAAGGTCAAACAGTCCGAGGCCGGCGGGCCGGTCCCGCGCTGGGAACGGGCCGTCAACAAGAAATATCCGGTGTACTACAACCCGCAGAGCCCCGCTACCGACGGTACCGTCTACACCGCCTGGAAGCCCGGCCTGGAAACGGCTTATCCGGAGGAAATCAGTGTCCGGTTCTAAATATATCCGCGTCGGCCTCGCCGCCGTCCTGCTCGCGTTTCTCTGCGCGGCGCCCGTCGCGGCCAACCCCTTCCTCGGCGGGAGCGGTTCGGCGCCCGCTCCCGTGGCCGTCCGCGGGGGCGCGGGGCCCTTCGCCGCCCTCCAGTTGGCGTTCCGAGACCGCGCGGGAGCGGCCTTGACGGCCTTGAAGGACGACCCGGCCCCCGAAGCCCTCCTCGCCCTCCTCCTCGGCTCCTTCGTCTACGGCCTCTTCCATGCCGCCGGGCCGGGACACCGGAAGGCGGTCATGTTCTCCCTCTTCCTCTCGCGGAAGGCCCGCGCCTGGGAACCGGCGGCGGCGGGCGTCCTTTCGGCAGGCGTCCACGCGGCCACGGGCATCGCGATCATCGCGGTTTTCAGCCTGGCCCGGGGCGCCGTGGCGAGCCTCGCGCACGTGGACGGCGCCGGTACCTATCTGGAGGGGTTCACGTTCCTCGCGCTCGGCCTCATCGCCGCCTTCTTCGCCCTCCGGACCGTCGCGGACCTGGCGAGCGGCAGGGGCCATAGCCACGGCGGCCGCGACGAGCGCGTCGCTCACGGCCACGGTCATGGCGACGCCGGTGAAGACCGCGTCGCTCACGGTCACGGCCACGGCGACGCCGCTGAAGACCGCGACCACGATCCGGACGGCCGGCGGCTCTATACCATCGCCGCGCTGACGAGTCTCGTGCCCTGTCCGGGCGCGACCATGATGCTCCTCTTCGCCCTCTACCTGGACCTCGCCTTCCTCGGCATCCTCGCGGTCCTCGCCATGTCCGCGGGAATGGCCGTCGTGGTCTCGGCGGCCGGCTACCTCGCCTATTTCGGGAGGGAAGGCATCTTCCTCCGCCTCAAGGCGAGCGAGAAGGCGGTCGGCTTCGCCTCGGGTATCCTGGAACTCGGCAGCTACCTCTTCCTGGCCGCCTTCTCGTTCCTCGCGGCCTGGCCCTTCCTGGCCTCCCTGCTGCGGACCCTCGCTCCGGCGGCGTAGCGGATTTGGCGGGAAGCGCTCCGGCGGCGTAGCGGCCGCCTCCCGGCGATCGCCGCGGAGACGATCGCCGCGGGAACCCGTTCCCGCGGAACGCGATCCCCAAAAAAAGAAAGCCCGAAGGCGCGACGTGCCTCCGGGCCAAAAAACTGGTTAGGGCCTTTTTTTACTTACACAAAACCACCACACCCATGGCGCTCCGCAGGATCGACGATCCGCCGAAGCGCCGGAGGATTTACGAATCAATATACTATCACGGCCGGACTCGACATCAAGAGTATCGATGACGACGGAGCGAAAATCCGCGCAGTTACGCCCTTTTCCGCGCGCTGATCGAGCAACCCGTGCAACCGTCGCACGAAGCGACCCAGGTCGCGGCGGAATCAGGCTTGGATCCCGAACAGCAGGAAGGCTTCTTGCCGCGTACGGCGGCGACGCCCTTGAGGGCGATGAAGACGGCGGCGCCGGCGACGATGAGGCCGACGATGGCGAATTCGAGTACGGAGTTCATGCGAGACCTCCCAGCGTTCCCAGCTGGTACACGGCGAAACCGATGACCCAACCGAGCGTGAACATGAAGACGAAGGCAAAACCGACCCACTTCCAGCCGAGCTCGGCCTTGATGGTCGCGAGGGAGGCGAAGCAGGGCGGGATGATGAGCGTGAACAGCATGAGCGTGAAGGCGATGAGCGGATTGAAATGCGGATCGGCGCGCAACGCGTCGCGGAGGCTCTCGCTCTCCTCCGTCTCCTCCGTTCCGACGCTGTAGAGGATGCCGAGGGTGGAGACGACGACTTCCTTGGCGGCGAAGCCGGTGACCGTGGCGACGCCGACCTTCCAGTCGAAGCCGAGAGGCGCGAAGACCGGTTCGATGAACTTGCCGATCCGGCCGGCGAAACTGTTCTCCAGCGCCGCGTGGGAGCTCTCGGTCGCCAGGTACGCGGCCAACGCGTCCCCGTCCGCCTCGGGATGCGCGGCCGCGTAGGTCGCGCCGAGCGCGTCCAGTTTGTCTTGGCCGAGGTCATAGGACGGGAAGGTCGTGATGGTCCAGATGAGGATGGAGGAGGCCAGGATGACCGTCCCCGCCTTCTTCACGTATTGCCAGGTCTTCTCCCACACGTGCCAGAGCACGCCCGTCGCGGTGGGCGCGCGGTAGGGCGGCAGCTCCATGACGAAGGGGGTCGGATCGCCCCTGAGCACCGTCCGTTTGAGCAGGAACGCCGAGCCCAGGGCGAGGGCGACGCCGACCGCGTAGACGAGCATGACCATGTTGGCCGCGTTTCCCGGGAAGAACGCCGCGGCCAGGAGTACGTGTACGGGGAGCTTGGCCCCGCAGCTCATGAAGGGGATGACGAGGATGGTGACGATGCGGTCCCGGGGGCTCTTGAGGGTGCGCGCCGCCATGATGGCCGGCACCGAACAGCCGAAGCCGAGCATCATCGGGAAGATGGATTGGCCGTGGAGGCCGAAGGCGTGGAGGATCTTGTCCGTCGCGAAGGCCGCGCGGGACATGTACCCGATGTCCTCCAGGATGGAGAGGAGGAAGAACAGGATCACGATGAGGGGGACGAAGGAGAAGACGCCGCCCACGCCGCCGATGATGCCGTCCACGATGAGCGAGCGCAGCATGCCCGCGGGTATCACCGCCTCGGCCGCGCCGGCGAGCCAGGTGAAGAAGGCCTCGAACCAGCCCATCGGATACTCGCCGAGGAGGAAGGTGATCTGGAAGACCGACCAGAGCACCCCCACGAAGATCGGGAGCGCGAGGACGGGGTTCATGATGACCTTGTCGATGGTCTCCGTGAGGGAGAAGTCCGGCTTCCCGACGATCTTGATGGATTCCTTGACCGCTCCCCGGATGTAGCCGTAGCGCTGTTCGGAGACGACGATCTCGGCGTCCTTGCCGTAGTGCTTTTCCAGCCACGCCACGGAGTCCTTCGCCATCCGTTCGATGCGCTCGGCGTCGGCGTGGGAGGCCAGCCGCTCGTAGGCGTTGGCGTCCTTTTCGATGAGCTTGACCGCGAGCCAGCGCGCGGGGAACCGGGCGCTGAAGGCGGCGTCGGCGGTGATGGCCTTCTCCAGGGAGGCGAGCCGCCCCTCGATCTCCTCGCCGTAGCGGATGAAGCGGTCGGACGCGATCCTCCCGTCGGCGACCGCGTCCACGAGGTCCAGGAGGCCGTCCACGCCGTCGCCCTTGGAGCCGACGGTCTTGGCGAGCGGCACGCCGAGCACGGCGGACAGGCCCGCGGCGTCGATCTTGATGCCCTTGGCCGCCGCCTCGTCGCTCATGTTGAGCGCGCCGACGACCGGGATGCCGAGCTCCTGGAACTGGAGGCAGAGGTAAAGGTGCCGCTCCAGGTTGGTCGAGTCGAGGACGTCCACGATGAGGTCGGGTTTCTCGTCCAGGAGGAAGTCGCGCGCGACCACCTCGTCTATGGAATAGGCGGTGAGGCTGTAGATGCCGGGCAGGTCTATGAAGCGGTATTCGCGGCCGTTCCGGGTCCGCGAGCCTTCGCGCTTTTCCACGGTGACGCCGGGATAGTTACCGACCTTGTGGTGGGCGCCGGTGAGGGCGTTGAAGAGCGTGGTCTTGCCGGAGTTCGGGTTTCCGGCCAGGGCGACCTTGAGCGCCCGTTTGTCTTGGCCGCTCATTCTTCGCAGCCCCCGCCCGCGGCCCGTTCGCGCCCGCGGCCCCTGCGGCGACCGTGGCCCCGGCCCCGTCCGAAGCCGCGGAAGCCGAAGCCGTAGCCCGCCGCGTCCTGCGCCGCGGACCAGTCGCCGACCGGCTCCACCTCGATCCCCGCCGCCTCGCAACGGCGGATGAGGATATCGTAGCCGCGGATGCGGACTTGGAGCGGCCCGTGGAGGAAGCCGCCGCGCACGACGGCGCCCTCGGCGCCTTCGGTGAATCCCATGTCGGCGAGACGCTTACCGACTTCCTTGTCGAGCGTCACGCGCACGACCTTGAACGAAGCCCCGTCCGGGGCGTCCGAAACGAACATCGTTTCCTCCACTCGGTGCCGAAATGTTATTATTCAATAACTTTTTTGGTCAAAGGTGAGAGCGCGCTGACGGCATGGCCGCCATCGCTGTTAGTAGCATATAACAAACCGGAATTCGCGTCAAGGCGACGACGCCTCCGCGCTTGACATCCTGCTCCCCGATGGGTATTCTAGCCGCAGTGTTTCTATAAATAGAAACCAAAAAGGAGCATAGGATGAATAGAAACAAGCTTCCGGCCATCGTCGCCGTCCTCGGCCTCGCGGCGGTACTACCCGCCTTCGCCGCCGACAAGGGACCCTTCATCGGCGTCGCCAAGATCGTCGCCCACCCCGCCCTCGACGCCATGGAAAAGGGCATCGTGGAGGTGGTGACCGCGTCCTACCCGAACGCCAAGTTCGATCTGCAGAACGCGAACGGCGAGCCCGCAACGGCTTCCCAGATCGCCCAGAAGTTCAAGATCGAGAAGGTCGACGTGGCCGTCGGCATCGCCACCCCGACCGCCCAGGCCCTGGCCAACGCGATCAAGGACATCCCGGTCATCTACGCCGCGGTCTCCGACCCCGTCGCGGCCGGCCTCGTCAAGTCCTACGCGAAGGGCGAGCCCAACGTGACCGGCACCTCCGACCTGCCGCCCGTGGAGGCCCAGATCGACACGCTCCTGGCCCTGGCGCCCAAGACCAAGCGGATCGGCCACATCTACAACGCGGGCGAGGCCAACTCGGTGCGGACCGCCAAGGTCTCCGCCGACTACTGCGCCAAGAAGGGCATAACCTTCGTGCCCGCGGTGGTCGCCAACTCCGCCGAGGTGAGCCAGGCCCTGGCCGCCATCGTCGGCCGCGTGGACGCGATCTACCTGTCCACCGACAACACGGTCTTCTCCGCGATCTCCACGGTGGCCGACATCTGCCTCCGCGAGAAGCTCCCCCTCGTGACCGCCGATCCGAGCTCCGCCGAGACCGTACCGGTGCTCGCCGCCGTCGGCTTCGACTATTACAAGATGGGCAAGGCCACCGGCCGCATCATCGTGGACGTGCTCAAGGGCAAGAAGACCGCCGACATCCCGACCTACTTCGCCCTCGATCCTTCGGAGAACGCCCTGGTCATCAACCTCGATACGGCCCGGAAGATCGGGCTCACGGTGGATAAATCGCTTCTCGATTCCGCCTCTCTCGTGCTAGGCTCTCGGTAAGATGATTGAGGCGATACTGGTAGAAGGTCTCGTATACGGCATCCTCGCCGTCGGCGTGTTCGTGAGTTTCCGGGTGCTCGACTTTCCGGATCTCACCGTGGAAGGGAGTTTCCCGCTCGGCGCGGCCTGCGCCGCGGCCCTGGTCTCCAGCGGCGTCCCCTTCCCCGTCGCGGCGCTCGTCGCCTTCGCGGCGGGGTCCCTCGCGGGCAGCGCCACGGCGCTCGTCCACGCCCGGTTCAAGGTACCGCCCCTCCTCGCCGGTATCGTCGTCATGACCGCCCTGTACTCGGTCAACCTCCGGGTCATGGGCGGCCGTTCCAACATCCAGCTCGTCGGGAAGCGCCCCCTCATCGACTTCGCGCGAGAATGGGTGCCCGCCCTCGGCAGCGAGGCGGGAGAAGCGCTCTTCTTCGGCCTGCTCGCGCTCTTCGTGGTCCTGCTCCTGGACCTCTTCTTCCATACCGAATTCGGCCTCACCCTGGGCGCCCTCGGCGACAATCCGCGCATGGTCACCGCCTCGGGCTCCAGCCCCGACGCCTTCAAGATGGCGGGCGTGGCCCTCTCCAACGCCCTCGCCGGCCTGGCGGGCGCCCTCGCGAGCCAGCACCACGGGTTCGCGGACGTCAACCTGGGCGCCGGCGTCGTCGCCCTCGGACTCGCCTCCGTCATGATCGGAGAGCTCATCTTCCGCACGAACCGCATCGGCGGCCAACTCCTGCGCGCCATCCTCGGCGCCATCCTCTTCAAGGCCATCATGTTCGGGGCGCGCTTCTACGGCTACTTCGCCGGCATAACGCCGAACGACCTCAGGCTCGTCACCGCCCTCATGATCATCTTCTCCCTCGCCGTCGGCAAACTGCGGACGGCGTCCGCGGACCGGTCCGCCCAAAAAGCCGCGGTCCGCCGCGCCGCCCGGGAGAACGAACTATGATCGAGCTCCAAGACATCAGCGTCGTCTTCAACCCGAACACCCAGGACGAACGGCGCGCGCTCGACCGCGTCTCGCTCACGGTCGGCGCGGGCGAATTCGTGACCGTCATCGGCTCCAACGGCGCCGGCAAGAGCACCCTCCTCAACGTGGTCGCGGCCGCGATCCGGCCCAGTTCCGGCCGCCTCCTCATCGACGGCGCGGACCGGACCGCGGAAAAGGAATACCGCCGCGCCCGTTCCATCGGCCGGGTCTTCCAGGATCCCCTCGGCGGGACCGCCGCCGAGATGTGCGTGGAGGACAACCTCGCCGTCGCCGCGCGCAAGGGGCGCAAGAGTCTCGCCATCGCCCTCAATCCTTCCCGCAAGAAGGAATTCCGCGACCGGCTCGCGGAGCTCGGCCTCGGCCTGGAGGATCGCATGCAGGAGAACGTGAGCAGGCTCTCCGGCGGCCAGCGCCAAGCCCTCACCCTCCTCATGGCCGTCCTGGCCCGGCCCGCGGTCCTCCTCCTGGACGAACACACCGCGGCGCTCGACCCCGCCAACGCGGAGAAGGTCCTCGCCCTCACCGAGCGTTTCGCCGCCGAGTACCGCCTCGCGGTCCTCATGGTGACCCACGACATGTCGCGCGCCATCGCGACCGGCAGCCGCCTCGTGATGATGGACCGCGGCGAGATCATCATGGACCTCGCGGGCGCGGAAAAGTCCTCCCTCACCGTGGACGGCCTCGTCGGCCGCTTCCGCGAGCTCCGCAAGCGCGGCCTGGATACCGACCGTACGCTGCTGGCGTGAGGCACCACCGGCAGAAGGTGTCGATTCATCCTCACGCTACTGATTACCGGCGTTCCAGCTCCACGACGATGGGCAGGTGGTCGCTGAGGCCGACGCCGGTACGGGGATCGTAGCCGGCAGGAGAGCCCGAGGCGTCGGTGAGCGGAGGGAGGTCCACGACGCTGAAGGCGGCGTATTCCCATCCGGCCCCGTCAAAGAGGCTGCGGGCGACGAGCGCATGGTCGATGGTCTCCCAGCCGCCCTGGTAGCGGTAGGAGCCGGGCCAGGCGGATTCCAACCACGGAGAATACACGGCCACCGCGTCGTCCAAGCCGGCGGCTTCCGGCGGTTTCGCCGCGGTCACCACGAGCGCCGGGCCCACGAACGCGAAGGCGGCGTTCGCCCTGGCGGCTTCCAACGCGCGCTCGGCCTCGTCCGTATCGGGCAGCAGGGCGGTCGGATAGCCGGCGCCCCTGCGCTCGAATTCGTCCACGTTCTCGTTGAGGTCCCCGAGCGCCAGGACGCCCACGGCGGGATCCGCCGCCGCGAGTTCGGCGACGCGGCGGCCGAGGGACGCGGCTGAAGCCCGCCGGCGCTCCTCGGTGGCCTCCTCCCCGCCGAGCTTGGACTTCCAGTGGCAGACGAACACCGCGAGCGGCGCCCCGCCCGGCTCCAGGCGCGCCTCCAAGATGGGCCGCGGCGCCTCCGCTCCGGGAGTGCCCACGGAGTGGACGCGGACGGCGGACAGCGCGTACCGGGAGAGCAGGCCGACGCCGAGCGCGCCGCCCGGCTCGCCCGCGAAGGCGGTCCAGCGATAACCGAACTCCGCGAGGGGGCCCGCGGCCAGGGCCTCCAGGGTCGCCGCGTTCTCTATCTCCTGCACGGCGAGGAGGTCCGGCCCGCCCTCGGCCATGGCGGCGGCGGCCGCGGTCAGGCGTTCCATCCGGCCGCGGAACTTGGCCTCGGTCCAACCCGCCGCCTCCGTGTACTCCCCGTACTCGGCGCCGGCCTCCTCCGCGTCGAAGAAAGCTTCCAGGTTCCAGCTCGCCGCCGTGAGTCGCCGCGTCTCCGCGTCCGCCCGGCCCGCGCCCGTTCCCGTCTCGCAGGTCGCCGATACGACGATCGCCGAAGCCGCGATCAACGCGACGCAACGCTCCATCCGCACCATGCCGTCCTCCCGCCCCCGTACGGCGATGCCGCGCCGGGCGCTTGCATGCGGCCCGAACTAAAAAAAAGGCAGGCCCGTCGCCGGGCCTGCCCAAGGGGTGCGCGGGAGAAATTATCCGACGATCGCCTTCACGCTCACCTTGGCGCCGGAGGCCGCGACCGGGAGGGTCGTGCCTTCGACGCTCTTGCCGTCCACGGTGAGGACGACCTTTCCCGCCGGATCGCGGTTCTCCACCGTGATCACGTACTCGGCGCCGCGGTAGCTGCGGCGGACTTTCGCGTTCTTCACGTGGGCGGGGAGCCGCGGCTCCACCGTGAGGCCGTCGAAATCGGGCCGGATGCCGATGATCCACTGGGAGAGGGCCACGAAGTTCCAGGCCGCGGTTCCCGTGAGCCAGGAGTTCTTCGCCTCGCCGTGCCGCTTGGCGCCTTTTCCCGCGATCATCTGGGCGTAGGCGTAGGGCTCCATGCGGTGCAGGTCGGAGATGTCCTCGCGGTACGCGGGGGCGATCTTCTTCCAGTACGCGAAGGCCTTCTCCGGCCGGCCCGACTTCACCTCGCCGATGACCACCCAGGGATTGTTGTGGCAGAAGATGCCGCCGTTCTCCTTGTACCCGGGCGGATACGAGGAGACTTCGCCGAGCTCCAGGTGGTACTCCTTGTACGGCGGATCCAGGATGACGATGCCGTGCTCGGTGTCCAGGTGCTTCGCGACGGAGTCCAGGGCCTTGATCGGATACCCCACCTCCGCGCCGACCTGCGCCATGGCGCCGAAACCCTGGGTCTCTATGAAGATCTTGCCGTCCTCGCACTCCTTGGAGCCGATCTTGGCCTTCCGGTCGTCGTAGGCGCGGAGGTACCAGTCGCCGTCCCAGCCCTTCTCCATGATGGCCTGTTCCATCTTCTTCGCGGCGGCGGCGGCCTTTTCGGCCTCCTTCTTGTCGCCCATGCGTTTACAGATCTCGACGTAGTCGGGAGCCGCGTACACGAACATCTGGGCGATGAGGACCGACTCGGCGTTCCGGCCGTCCTTGTTGCCGCTCGTCTGGAACGAGTCGTTCGGGTCGGTGGAGAAGCAGTTGAGGTTGAGGCAGTCGTTCCAGTCCGCGCGCCCGATGAGCGGGAGGCCGTGCGGTCCCATATTGTCGGTGACGTGGTTGAAGGACCGCTTCAGGTGTTCGAAGAGGGAAGCGGCGTTCTTCGGGTCGTTGTCGAAGGGGATGCTCTCCTTCAGGAAGGCCCAGTCGCCCGTCTCCTTGAGATAGCCGGCCACGCCGATGACGAGCCAGAGCGGATCGTCGTTGAAGTTGCCGCCGATGTCCGCGTTGCCCCGCTTGGTGAGCGGCTGGAACTGGTGGTAGGCGCCGCCGTCGGGGAACTGCGTGGACGCCACGTCGAAGAGGCGCTCCCGGGCCTTCTCCGGCATGAGGTGGACGAAGCCGAGCATGTCCTGGCAGGTGTCGCGGAAGCCGATGCCGCGGCCGATGCCGCTCTCGAAGTAGGAGGCGCTCCGCGCGAGGTTGTAGGTCACCACGCACTGGTACTGGTTCCAGATGTTCGCCATGCGGTCCAGCTTCTCGTCGCCCGTGGCCACGTTGAACCGGGAAAGCTTCTCGGTCCAGAAGGCCTCCAGTCCCGCCCACGCTTCGTCGAAGGCGGCCGGAGCGGCGAAGCGCTTCTGGAGGGCGCGCGCCTTCTCCTTGTTCGCGACGAAGGGCTTCTCCCACTTCTTCGCGACGTCGTTCTCCACGTAGCCGAGGATGAAGACGGCCCGCTTCTTCGTTCCCGGAGCGAGTTCCCATTCGATGCGGTGGGAGGCGATGGGCGACCAGCCGTCGGCGACGGAGTTGGCGCTCGTGCCGGTCTCCACGGCGGCCGGGGAGGCGAAGTCGCCGTCGCGGCCGATGAAGGCCTCGCGGTCGGAGTCGAACCCGGCGATCTCGGCGTCGGTCCAGAAGTAGGCGAAGTGGTTGCGCCGCTCGCGGTACTCGGTCACGTGGTAGATGGCCGCGCCCTCGATCTCCACCTGGGCGGTGTTGAGGTTGCGCTGGAAGTTCGTGAAGTCGTCCAGGGCGTTATAGAGACAGTATTCGATGAAGGAGTGGACGCAGACCTTCTTGGTCTCCTTCGACACGTTCTCCAGGACGAGTTCCTGCACCTCGGCGGTCTCGCCCACGGGCACCACCATGCGCACCGTCGCGCGGAGGCCGTTCTTCTCCCCCATGATGGTCGTGCGGCCCATGCCGTGGCGGCATTCGTAGGCGTCCAGCTCGGTCTTGGTCGGCTTCCAGCCGGGGTTCCAGGCGCTTCCCGCAGGCTTCCCCGCGGCGTCCCGCTCGCGGATGTAGAAATAGCGGCCGTTGCAATCCTGGGGAACGTCGTTGTACCGATAGCGCGTCAGGCGGCGGAGCCGCGCGTCGCGGTAGAAGGCGTAGCCGCCCGCCGTGTTGGACACGAGCGAGAAGAAGCTCTCCGCTCCCAGGTAGTTGATCCAGGGGTGGGGCGTGCGGGGCGTCTCGATGACGTATTCCCGCCGCGCGTCGTCGAAGCGTCCAAAGCGCATGGGTCTCTCCTTTCTATTTTGAGGTTTCCAAAAACATCGGTTTTTGGAAACTCACCGATTAAGCTGCAAATCCTGAAAGGATTCGCGGGAGACTTCGCCGAAGCCCGACCGGGGCTGAGGCGAAGTCCGAAATCGATTTCGGAATAGTATCATAAAAATCCGGCGCCGCAAGGCGCCGGATTTACTATCGGTGTTCGATTTTATCCTTTTACCGCGCCCGCCACGACGCCCTGGGTGAGCCGCTTGTTGAAGAGGAAGTAGACGAGCATCGCCGGCGCGACCGCCATGCAGAGCGCCGCCACCTGCCATCCCTGCTCGGTGCTCTGGAGGCTCGAGAAGGAGAACACGCCGACCGGCAAGGACTTCGTGAATTCCGAACTCGCGAGTACGAGCACGAGGAGGAACTCGTTCCAGATGCCGAGGGCGTTGACGATGGAGACCGTCGTGATGACGGGCACCGTCATCGGCACGATGATGGATATGAACATGCGGAAGACCGTCGCGCCGTCGATGAAGGCCGACTCGATGAGGCTGTCCGGGAGGCCGCGGATGAACTGCGTGGAGAGCATGACCGACATGGGGAGGCCGAACGCCGTGTACACGAGGATCATGCCGAGGTGCGTGTCGGTGAGCTTCACGGACCGCAGCATGAGGAAGAGCGGCACGATGAGCGAGTTGATCGAGATGAGGTAGCCGAGCCCGATCATCGCGGCGATGATCGCCGAGGCCTTCTTGTACGCCATCTTGCTCAGGGCGAACCCGATCATGAGCCCGAAGAGGACGATGAAGAAGGTGGAGACCCCGGCGTAGATGACGCTGTTGACGAACTTGGCCGCGAGCCCTCCCCGCGTGAAGGCGGAGCGGTAGTTGTACCACACCGTCCGCCAATGGACGTAGGATTGCGCCTTGGCGGGCAGCTGGGAGACCGTGAGCCGATCGCCCGGTTTCATCGCGGCGATCTCGGCGGGCAGTTCGTCCTTCACGAGGAAGTGGATGAGGAGGCGCCGGGTCGGCGCGATGGTCGTCGACTCGATGATGAGCCGCGGCCGCGTATCCTTCTCCGCGTCGTAGTCGGGCACGACGTTGAGCTGGGGCGCGATCACGACGTACTCGTCGTTCTTGTTGGCGAAGAGGTCGTGCGGCAACCGGTACACGTGGCGCGTGATCTCCTCGTTCGACTTGAAGGAGGAGTAGGCCATCCAGAAGAGCGGCAGGATGGTGATGAGGGCCCACGAGGCGAAGACGACGTACGCGACCGCGCTGCCCAGGAACGTCTTGAGGTTGCCCACGTGGGCGTCCAAGGTGGATCGCATCTTCAATATTCCTCCACGGCGTTCGCCTTGCGGCCGATGAAATTGCTGAACAGGATGAGCAGCACGCTGATGATTACGATGGCGTTGGAGATGGCGGCGCCGAAGGCGAACCGCTGTTCGTTGTTGAAGTCCAGGAACGCCGTCTGGTACACGTAGATGGGGAGCACCATCGCGTTGTTCCGCTGGAGGCCCTGGGTCGTGATGGAGAAGATGAGGTCGAAGCCGCGGAGGGAGCCCGCGATGGCGAGGATGGTCGAAACCAGGATGGTGCCCGCGAGGAGGGGCACGATGATCTTACCGAAGATCTGGAATTCGGTGGCGCCGTCTATCTGCGCCGCCTCGATCATGCCGTTGTCGATCTTCTGGAGATTGGCCAGGAAGATGATCATGTAGAGGCCGGTGTACATCCAGATGAGGGCGAAGCCGATCGGGTACATGACGGTCTCGGCCCGGAGCATGAGGTCGAACTGGGCGGAAGGATCGTTCTTGACGATCTGGAGGAACCGGGAGACGACGCCGTCGGCCTGGAAGAGCCGGCGCCAGAGGAGGCCGATGACGATGGTGGAGAGGAACTGGGGAAGGAAGACCATCGACTGGAAGAAGTAGCGGGCCTTCACCATGTTCCGGTAGAGGATGTAGGCCAGGATGAAGCCGATCGGTATCTGCCCGAAGACCGATACCAGGACGACGATCATATTGTTTTTCAGGGCATGCCAGAAATTGGCGTCGCGCAACATACGCGCGTACTGGGCCATTCCGACGAAGTTCCACTCTCCGCCCTTGTTCGGATTGAAGTCCGTGAGGCTGAGCCAGAACGAATACACGACGGGATACGCGATTATGAATAAGAAGACGAAAAGGCCCGGTCCGACCAAGCCAATGTACGCGAGAAGATTCCTGCCGTTACGACCTTTCATGCCGCGCTCCTATCGGATATCGAAGGATGGGGACGGCGGACAGTATGGTCCGCCGTCCCCATCGGGGTCAACTGATCAGAGTACGCTTACTGACGGAGCAGCTTCTCGACCTCGGCCGCGACATCGGCGGGCGAAGCGGAGCCGGAAGCGATCTTCTGCATGCCGGCATTGAGCGCGTCGTTGGCGGCGCCGCCGAGGAACGCGTCGATGACGTCGGTGTTCTTGGCGCTCTGGGCCAGGACGACCTTCTGCTTCACGATGCTCGGGAGATCCGCGGGAACCGCGAAGTTCTTGAGGATCGGGGCGACGATGGCGCCGTCGCGGAGACGCTGGGTGGTCTCCTCGTGGCTGTAGAAGTACTGGACGAACTTCATGGCCGCGTCGCGGACCGCGGGATCCTTGGCGCCGGCGACGGTCACGCCGTAACCGACCTGGATGGCGGCGGCGACGGAACCGGCGAGGCCCTTCTCGCCCGGGAGCTTCGGCCACGCCATCATGACGGTCTTATCGGCGACCGCCGGGTCGATGGAACCGGCCACCCACTGGCCCTGGACCATGAAGAGCGCCTTCTGGTTGCTGTAGGCGGCGACGTTGGCGCCGTAGTCCACGAGCACGGACTTCTCGGAGATCACGCCGTCCTTGATCATCTTCTGGATCAGGGCGAGGGAGTCCACGAACACCTTGTCGGTGAACTTGGCCTTACCCGCGACCGCCTTGGAGACCCAGTTCGCGTCGCCGGAGAGGCGGGCGATGATGGCGGACATGTAGCACGAACCCCACGCCCAGCCGTCCGCGCCGTCGATGGAGACGACGTCGAGGCCGGCGGCCTTGGCCTTCGGAACCATGGCCACGATGTCCTCGTAGGTCTTCGGGAGGCCGAAGCCGAGGGACTCGATCAGGGCCTTGTTGGCGAAGAGGACGGTGGTGATGTTGGAGGTGCCGAGCGGGATCTCGAAGATCTCGCCGTTGGGGCCCATCGGGGGAATGAGGTTCAGGTCATAGTAGTTCTTGTCCAGGTAGGGCTTGTGGTCGAACTGCTGCTTCGCTTCGGCCCAGGGCTTGCCCCAGCGGGCATCGGCGCCCATGTAGGCGAGGGCCGGGACGTCGCCGGCCGCGAGGCGGGCCGCCACCTTCTGGTGGTAAGCTTCGTCGTAGAGCAGCTCGTAATCGATGTCGATGTTCGGATTCGCCTTCTCGAACGCGTCGACGATGCGGACCCAGTTCACGCCTTCGGCGTTGGAGTTGTCTCCGTACGCCATGGTCTTCACCACGACCTTGCCGCCGGCCTGGGCGCCGCCCTGGGCCTGCCCGGCCGCGAACGCCATACCAGCGACAGCCAGGAGCGCGACGAGGATCGTGACGATTCTCTTACCGTTCATACTGTACCTCCTCTCTCTCTTCGTCCCTTGCGGAACGCAATCCCCAACGGGGATTTCAAACCGAATTCAAGCGCCCGGCGGCGTCACAGGTGCAACGCCCGCACGAGCGGGTCCCGGTCGTCGTCCACGTCGATCGGCAGGTGCGTCGACGTGAAGATCCGGTAGAGGAGCATGCCCGCGGCGCCGTACGCCACCGCGCGCTCCCCGAGCGACGAATACGAGACGTCGCAGCGGGCCGGCGTCGGATACATCCAGTTCCGGTTGATTTCCTCCTTGAGGATGGCCGGAAAATCGATCTCGAAATTCTCGATGTCGCCGCCGATGAACACCTTGTTCAGGTCGAAGGTGTTGACGAACAGGGCGATGTTGCGGGAAAGCTCGCGGACGAACCGTTCCATGAGGGCGGGGTTGGCGACGATGCCCGAGATCTCCTCGTAGGGGATGGAGAACTGGGCGCGGTTGCCGTCGGACCACAGGACGCTGCGGAATTCGCCCGCGGTGAAATCGGAGCCGGTGTAGACCTTCCCGTCGATGACGATGCCGAGGCCGAAGCCGACGCCGCCGTACTCTTGCCGGGCCTGGTCCCCCGTGCGGAACTGGACGAGGGCGAACAGGAAATTCTTGAGCCCGTCGGCCTTGTGGAAGGCGAGTTCGCCCGAAGCGCAGCAGTTCGCGTCGTTGCCGATGATGAAGGGCACGTCCTCGCGCTCGGCCACCGCCCCGGAAAAATCGAGGGGAGCGGTCAGGTGCAGGGGGATGGAGTAGTGGATGACCCCGCGCTCCGAATCGATGATGCCGCCCATGCCGACGCCCACGCCGAGCAGGCGGTCCATGCCGCCCATCTCGTTCGCGAACGACCGCGCGATGCCGACCACGTCGTCGATGAAGGTCTCCGCGGTGATCGCCCGGTTCTCCTTCCTGAAGCGCAGCACGTCGCCCGACAGGTTCACGGCCACCACCGAGTACGCCTCCACCTGCATCTCGATGCCGATGATGAACCCGTAATCCTTGTTGATCGCGAGGTGGATGGGCCTGCGGCCGCCGTTCGGGCCCGCTTGGCCCTCGGAGATCTCGGTGACGAGGCCGATCTCCAGGAGGCGGTTGACCTGGTGGGTGATGGTGGACCGCTCCAGGCTGAGCCGCTCCGCGATCTCGAAGCGGCTGATCATGGGGTTCCGCCAAATGGTACGGACGATGCGCGCGGCGTTGCGGGCCTTCTCCGTTTTTTCCGTCGCCCCATGACGCGTCATCAGCTTCCCGGTCCCCCAAGGTTGGTTGATTAGTTGAATCAACTAGGGTATAGCATGGGTGTCTTGTGTCGTCAAGCAAAAACGTTCAAGATGTCGGCGCTTGGAGGATCGATGGACCGTATCGACTTGTCCGGCGCCTGGCGCCTTCGTTTCATCCCGGAGGCGGGCGTCGCGTCCTCCTCCGCCGATCGCCTGGCCGGCAAGGAAATCGCCTGCGCGATTCCCGGGGACGGCCACACGGCCCTCTTGGAGGCCGGCCTCATCCCCGATCCCTTCTTCGGACGGAACGAGCTCGGGGCCCAAGAGCTCGGACGCGGGGACTGGATCTTCGAGCGCGAGTTCGAGCTCGGCCCAGCGGATTTCGCGGCGGGGCGGCCCTTCATCCACTTCGATTCCATCGACACGGTCGCCGAAGTCTCGGTCAACGGCGTGGAGGTCGCGCGGAGCGCGAATATGTTCCGGCCGGTCCGCGCCGACATCGCGCACGTCGCGCGGCCCGGCGCCAACGCGATCCGCGTGGTCTGCCGCTCGGCCGAACGGGAGGCGATCCGGCGCGCCGGCCTCCTCGACTATCCGGTGCCGCTCTCCTCCTACCCGGTACAATCCCCCCACCGCAACCTCGTCCGGAAGGTCCAATGCCACGGCGGCTGGGACTGGGGCCCCTGCCTCATGGTCGCCGGCATCTACGGCGCGGCCTACGTCGGTATCTCCTGGCCCGGCCGCATCGAGCGCCTGTCGGTC
>JAEXTK010000001.1 GCA_023406985.1 Spirochaetota bacterium
CCCTTTTGGGGCTATGGGGGGGCGGCTTGTTGGCCGGGGGCGGGTGCCTAACCCGCGTCCTGTTACGCGTGCCGTGAACATCTACAGGTTTAGCCGCGTATTGAATTGTCGGGACCCGCTTGGCTACGCGGCGCGCGGCGGGTCCGTATCCCGGTTAATCTCACCTTCCCCCGGTCGGGCACAGGAGTCGGCCAGCCCCTATCGTGACGGAAAGTCGGCCGCTAAGGGCGGCGCAGCCGGTTTCCGCGTTCCGCTACTTACGCAGCGAGAGCGTAACTGTCGTTGTTGGCAGTTAAGGTTTTGCCGAATGTTAGGAGGTCGGCGCTCCACCTGCAGCCCACGACCCGAACCGTACCAGTCGAAACCGGTGCACCCCCGGATCGAAGCGCACCAATAGTATACGGTTTCTGACTTTGACGGTCAATGACGGCCTCGTGGCGTTGACGGGGGAAGCTTCCTCGGATAGCATCGAATCGATGCATCTTGGAACAACGAATCAGACCGATACGTTGGACGGTATGCGCGCCTTCGATACCGAAGAGCGCGAATTGCTGGACTACGCCGTAGCCTCCCTCCGCGGCAGGCTCGCGAGCGACGCCGAAGTCCTGGAACGTCGAATCTCGGATCTGGAAAACCTGGCCGCCGCGATATCCCGTTTCCCCTCGGTGGGGGCGCTCCAATTCCTCGGCGGCGTCCAGCGGGGGCCGGAGACCCTCGCCGCGACCATACTGAAGGTTTCCGGACCGGCTCGCCTGCTGCATACGCCCACCCGCGTCATCGCGGCTCGAAGTTTCTTCGTGGCCAAGGCGCACGCCTTTTCCCTCGCGGCCCTCGCGACCGCCTACGACCAAGACCTCTCCGCCCGCTTCCGCGCGGCGATCTTTTCCGTCGTTTTTTCGCTCATGGCTGAAGACGTCTACATTTCGTGCCTGGATGACCGGGATTTTCCCGCGGACAAGAAGGAAGCCCTTGCCTCGGATCTCATCTCCCTCTGGGATCATGGCCGCGATCCGCGCGCGACGTCGCACTTCCCCTCGCTCCGCGCCCTCTGGGCTGCCCGCGAAGCTGCCCCGCCCGTCTTCGGCACGATGGAGGGGGCAAGCGAACTCGTACGGCTTTCGCTCGATCTCGGCACCGACTGGGCTTCTTTCGTGGCGGATCGGATGGGAGACGGCGAAACGGTGGCGGCGCTGGAAGAATTCCTCTTCGGCCTTTCGTGCGAAGAGATCGCCGAAACGCGCGCCCGGCTTCGGAGCCTCTGCATCGGGGCCGTAAACCGCGAGGATATCCGCTCCTTCCTCGGTTCCGCCGGCGCCTATGCCCCGTCCACCGACGGGGATCCGCGCACCCTCTACGAATTCTATGTGGAACGGCGCGAAGCGGCGCGCGCCCGAGCCATTTCGGCGGCTCCCGGGCCCCACCGGACGCTCGAGGAGCTCTACCTCGCGTATCGCCTGGCCCAAGAGAACTGAGGTCAGCGCTCGATCGTCGCGGTAGATGCCGAAGTCAGCTTGAGGTCCAGGTTGAACTCGCCTTCCAGCGCGAGCAGGTCGCGCCTCAGCGCGGGAATGGATACCGTGCGGGGAACCGCGATCCGCGCCCGCAGGGTGAACATGGGCGCGCCGGTCCAGGGCGCCGGGGCGGTGTCGGTTTCCAATGAGGCGATGTTGATCCCCGCGCGGCGGAGCACCGCGGCGATCGAATGGACGATGCCGGGCGTATCGTAGGATGCCGATTCCAGGAGGTAGGGGAGGGCATCCGCCGTCTCCGCGGGGGCCGCAGTGGCTCGGGCCTGGACGGTCAATCCGAGGTTCACCCCGAAGGCCGGCGCCTCGCCGATCAGCCGCTCCACCGCCTCCGACGTTCCCGAGACCAGGAGGAGGGCCGCGAAATCGCCCCCGAGCAAGGCCATCCGGCTCTCTTCGATATTGCACGAGAGCGCGAGGACCTCGCGGGAGATGTCGTCCACGATACCGACGCGGTCCGCGCCGACCGCGGTGACGATGGCATGGCTTCTCATTATTCCTCCTCGATGAGGCGGGCTTCCGCGTTCACTTCGCCCGCATGTAATTCCGCGCCTGCTTTTCCCCCCGCATCCGCCTGCCGGCCGTCTACGGTCCGCGGAGGCCGCTTGATCGCCACGCCGCGTTCATCGTCTTCCTCCGCACTAGGGGCGATGGAGGACTCCCCGCGCGGTTCCGCTTCCGCGTCGGTCTGGAATCCGGCCAGGGCGGACTCGAGCTCGGCGATGCGCTCCCGGCTCTGGACGCTGATCTCGTTCACGTTCACGACGCTTTCCAGGATCTCCCGAGAACCGTTGTCGATCTCCGTGATCCCGGCGAGCGCCTCGTCGGAAATCGACTGGATGTTCTCCATGGCGTCCTGGATGGCGCGGTGGCGCTCGTACATCTCGGCGGTTCCGTCGCTCACGCGCTTGGTCGCCCCGATGGATTCCTTGATGGCGGCGACGACTTGTACGCTCTCCGCGGTGGTTTCCGAGGCTCGGTGGGCGATGTCTTCCAGGGCTCCTACGAACCCGACGATGTCGCTGTTGATGGCCTCGAACGCGCGCGCGGCCGATTCGCTCGTGTCGAGGGCGCTCGTGATCTTGGCGGTGATGGAAGTCAGCGCGTCGGCGATCCTGAGCGCGTTGTCTTGGGTGGATTCCGCGAGCTTACGGATTTCTTCCGCGACGACGGCGAATCCCTTCCCCGCGGCTCCGGCGTGCGCGCTTTCGATCGCGGCGTTCATGGACAGGATGTTGGTCTGTTCGGATATCTGATCGATGAGTTCGATGATTTCGGCGATGCCCGCGATCTCCCGCGATATCGTCCGGATGATCTCGTTCGTCGCCTGGACCTTGTCGCCGCCGTCCAGAACCACGCGCTTGAGGTTCTCCGCGTTGTGCGCTTTGTCGGCGATTTCGCGCGATACTTCGGAAACCGCCTCCACGGAGGCCGAAAGCTCGGTACCCGCCTGGACCATGGAAACCGATTGCTTTTCGGTCTCCGTCTTGAAGGAGGAAAGATAGCGGCCGATGTCCGTCAGGGCCTCGGTGGCCTGGTCTATCGCTGAGTCAAGGACGACGAAGCGGGTCTTGATCCCCTCGATGTTCTGATTGATCTCGTTCACCGCGGCGGCGCTCTGGGCTGTCCCCGCGGAGAGGGCGTCCTTGAGGCCGGTGACGTTCTCCGCCGCAGCTTTCACCGTGCCGAAGAAACCGCGGAGGGAATCGATGAGGCTTCCGAGGTGGGACGAAAGGAGCCCGATCTCGTCGCTGCCGAGTTGCGGCGGCCGCTCGGTGAAGTCGCGCGCCGCCACGCGGCGCATGGAGGCCTCGATCGCGATGGCGCGCTTGGAGAGGCGGCGGGAAAATACGGTCGCGTAGACGAAGGCGGCGATCGCCACCATGACCGTGAGGAGCAGGGCGAGCATGATGGTCATCCTCGTGGTCGCGGCCACCCGCGCCTCGACCGCGGCATCCATCTTGGCCAACACGGCCTTGAAGGAATCGTTGGCGAGCGCCACGTGCATGAGCGCCGTATCGAAGGTGTTGAAGTAGTACTGATCTATGGGCGCCAGGGAGGTTTGGAGTTCCAGGCGATGCATCTCGCGCATGAGCCCCGTGGAGGCGTTCCCTTGCAGCCGCAGGTATTTCGGGATGACGGTCTTCTTGAACTCCCCGTACGCGGTGAGCGCCGCGTCCAGTTCCGTTTTCGTCAGGGCCCAGAGATTCTTCGTATTGGCTACCTGTTCTTCGACGACGGGACCGAGCTTCTTGATGCGGAGATCGCTTTGGAGATCGTCGAGGTCAGCCTCGAACTGTTCGATCGAAGCAATCCAATCTTTTTCCAGGATGGCGGGATCAGCGGGCAAGATGAGGAATTCGAAGGAATTACCCTGGATGTCGTCCCATCTTTGAACCAAGGCCGCGGCGTCGTCGGCCAAATCCTTGAACCCGTAGATGGTAACGGCTTGCAGCACCACGATGGTCATGACGCCGAGCAAGCTGAGGATGACGACCCCTATGCCGAGGAAAAGTTTGGTGTATATCTTCATAGGTGTTCCTCACTGATTCTCATATTTTTCCGTTTCCGCATGAACGTATTCCAGCTGCACGCCGGCTTTCCTGAACATGTCCTCCGAATCGGAGGCGTCGTGGTACTTCCGCTGACAGACGACCCTCACGATGCCGCAGTTGATGATGAGCATGGCGCAGGTCCGGCAGGGCGTCATGCGGCAGTAGAGGGTACCTCCCTCCACGCTGATGCCGCGCCGCGCCGCCTGGCAGATCGCGTTCTGCTCCGCGTGAACGGTACGCATGCAGTGGGTGGTGGTAGTTCCGTCCTCGTGGACGAGCTGCTTGAGCTGGTGTCCGATCTCGTCGCAGTGCGGAAGCCCTGCGGGCGCCCCTACATAGCCCGTGACGAGCAATTGATGATCCTTCGCGATGACGCAGCCGGATCGTCCTCGATCGCACGTGGCCCGTTTCGCGATGGCATCGCACACTTCCATGAAGTACTCGTCCCAGCTCGGTCGACGATAGGTACTCTCCGCCATCGGCACTCCTCGTACGCGCTTTAATTGTACCATAGTTGCGCGTCGTGTAAAGATATTGGATATTTGCCGCGGATGCAATCGCTATCGCTACGGAGGTTCTTATGGGCGCCCACGCGTTCCTCGCCGTCTGCCTCAACCCCACGCTCCAGAAGACGCTTCGGTTCCCCTCCATTACGCGGGATAAGGTCAATCGGTCGGCCGAACATCGCCTGGACGCCTCGGGCAAAGGCGTCAACGTTGCCCGGGTGCTTTCCCAACTCGGCCGGCCGGCTACGCACCTGACCCACCTGGGCGGTGACTTCCGGCAGGTCTTCCTCGAACTCTGCGGCCGGGACGGCCTCGCCGTCGAATGGGTGGAAAGCGGCAGCCAGATCCGGTTCTGCTATACGGCCATCGACGCCGCGGATTCCTCCGTCACCGAGCTCGTGGAGGAGTCGGCGCCCGTCGGCCCGGCAACGGAGGGCGCCCTGCTCGAACGGTTCGAGCGTATCCTTCCTTCCTTCGGCACCCTCATCGTCTCCGGCACCAAGGCCGCCGGTTACTCGGACGCGGTAGTCCCCGAGATGACGCGGCTCGCCAAGCGGAACGGCCTGCGGGTGATCTTGGACGTACGCGGCGCGGACCTCGTCGGCAGCCTTCAGCATGGGCCGGATGTCGTGAAACCTAACCTGCACGAGTTCCTTGCAACCTACCTTCCGGAATGCGTCAACGCCGATGCCGAGGACCGCGCGATGAAAGATCGCGTGGCGGATAAAGCCCGCGCCATCGCCGCCGAATACGGCTGCCGGGTAGTGCTTACCCGCGGCGCGCGGTCGGTGTGGCTCTGCGAAGGTCGTGATTTCTCCGAGGTCGCGGTGGCGGCCGAAGTGCCGGTGAACACGACCGGCTCGGGAGACGCGTTCACCGCGGGATTGGCCGCCGCTCTGGCGGACGGCGCCGCCTTGGCCGAGGCGGTCCGGGAGGGAGGGCGATGCGGCGCGCTCAACGCGCGCCTCCTCAAGCCGGGGGCCATTCGCTGACGGCGGGGAAGGCCTTGACGCGGATATTAGTTAAACAGTAAAATTATTTTACTTATGAAGGATTTGACTCACGGCGGAGAGGCGAGGCTCATCGTCTTCTTCGCCCTCCCGATGCTCATCGGCAACGTTTTCCAGCAGTTCTATAACATGGTCGACAGTTGGGTCGTCGGCCGGTACGTCGGCACCGAAGCGCTCGCCGCCGTCGGCGTCGCCTTTCCCATCATCTTCCTCATGGTCGCCCTGGTCATGGGGCTCGCGATGGGCTCCAACGTACTCATCGCCCAATACTATGGGGCCAAGGACCTGCGCCGCGTGCGCGCCGCCATCGACACCACGTACATCGTCACCTTCGCCGCGAGCGCGATCCTGACGGTCGCGGCCCTCATCGGGACCGTCCCGCTCCTCCGTCTCCTGCGGGTGCCGCCCTCGGTCATGCCGGAAGCGACGACCTACCTCCGCATCATCTTCGGCGGCATGATCCTCTCGTTCGGTTACAACGGCGTGAGCGCGATCCTCCGCGGCCTCGGGGATTCCATGACGCCCCTCTTCATGCTGATCGTCGCGACCATCCTGAACATCATCCTGGACCTGGTCTTCGTGCGCGTCTTCGGTTGGGGCGTCGCCGGCGTCGCCTGGGCCACGATCATCTCCCAGGGCGTCTCCTTCGTCGGTTCGGTGATCTACCTCAATCGGACCCACGAGCTGCTCAAGACGAATTTCCTCAAACTGAAATTCGATAGGGATATCTTCAAGTTGAGCCTCAAGATCGGCGTGCCTTCCGGCGCCCAGCAGACGCTCGTGTCCCTCGGCATGATGTTCATGTCGGCCGTGGTCAACGGCTTCGGGGCGAACGTGATGGCGGGATATACCGCGGGGAGCCGCATCGATTCCTTCGTCGGCATGCCCGCCATGAACGTAGGCATGGCCCTCTCCACCTTCGTCGGCCAGAACCTCGGCGCAGGCCGGCCGGACCGGGCCCGCAGGGGCTTCCGGGCAGCGCTCCTCATCGGCATCAGCATCACCGCCGTCCTCAGTTCGGTGCTGCTCCTGTTCGGGCGGCCGCTCGTCGGTATTTTCACCACGGACGCCGAAGTGGTCGGTCTCGGATCACGCTACCTCACGATCATCGCGCCGTTCTATTTCGCTTTCACCGTCATGTTCATCACGAACGGCCTGATCCGCGGCTCGGGAGAAGCGATCATCCCCATGCTGTCCACCCTGCTCGCGATGTGGCTCATCCGCGTGCCATCGGCGGTGGTGTTCTCCGGCCTCTGGGGGACTGACGGTATCTGGTGGGCGATGCCCACCGGTTGGGTGATCGGCATGTTCGTCGCGCTCGCCTACTACCGCACCGGCCGCTGGACCAGGAAGGTCGTGGTGAGCCCCGCCGGCCGAGCCGCCGCGGAAGCCGCCGCGGCCGTCGGCGAATGACGAGCCGAGAGGCGGCGAAGCGGTTCATCGACTTCGCCGTACGGCTTAAGCGGGCCTTCCGGAACGGTGTCTTCGGCACCGGCGGTCCGCTCACCGAGGAGCGCTTCCGGACCCTACATTACCTGGATGAGTCGGGGGGCGCGGGACTCAAGGAGTTGAGCGAACGGATCCTCATTTCGCCCTCGAGCCTCTGCATCATGCTCGGAAAGCTGGAGGAAGAGAAGTTCGTCGAGCGATCTCGGGAAGACCGCGATCGGAGGAACGTCCGGTATCGCTTGACCGACGAGGGTACGGTCGCGCTCCGCGCGGCGCGTGAGCGTCGATTGGAAGCCTTCGCGTCCCGCTTCGCCGCCCTCGACGGAGATGACCGCGCTCGGTTCGTGGCCGCGATGACGGAGCTGGATGCCCTGCTCGGCGTGTTGGAAGGCAAGTAGCCACTAGTGTCCCGAAGCTTTGGGAAACCTGAACTAACGCGACGCCTCCGCCTTACGCGAACGCGAACTGCGGAAGCCTCCCTCCCTCCACCTTCCCCAACTCCGGCCGGTAGATCGCTTTCTTCCATATCGCTTCGTCCATCACGTCCAGCGCGAGGCGCGTCAGAAATGCCCGCATCCCGAAGAACGACTTTCGCCCTTCCTCGACCAAGGCCCGCGCGATCCCCGCGACCTCCGCATGCGTTCGCTCCTCCCCCTTCGGCGCCTTGATCAGAAACCGTTTCGCGTAGTTGTGGTACGTCGCGTACACCGACAGCCGCGAAAGCCCGTTCGCCCCATCTCGCGCGAAGCACGTCGTCTCCCGCCGCTGATCCGCGCGGTCCTTCCGGACCTCCCGATCGAAGTAGTTCGAGGCGAACAGCGGGTTCCGCACCGTCCGCGGCTGCTTCGAACTCACGGTCGCATGCACCGCTCGATGATCTTCGTCCTGGTCGATGAACAGCGCGTGGCGCGCGAACGCCCTTCGATACTCCGCTTTCTCATCGGTGATGAGGACGAGCGGCCGCCGCGGACGCGGAGCTCGTTCGCGGGCCAGTCGATCGAGGTGTTGCGCGAACGACCGCTCGACGGCCTTCCGCTCGAACACCAGCCCTCGATACAGCAAGTCACGTCGTTCCTTCTGCTCAGCTCGCATGGAGCCGGCCCGCCGCGTCGTCGCGTGGGTCAGCCCGAGAACGAAGCGGCTGCGGCTCGTGACCGAGATGCCGATATCGTTCGGGAAGTACTGCGATCGA
>JAEXTK010000003.1 GCA_023406985.1 Spirochaetota bacterium
TTATTTGGGTGGGGGTGCGGGCGCCTCGGGCGGCGCCGAGGACGAGGGCCGCCGACCGTTCGTAGGTCGCGGACAGATCCGCGCGGATCGACTGGGAAGGATCGTCCAGGAGATCGGCCGCCGTATAGAGGCTACGGAACCCGTAGGACCCCTCCAGCGCGAGGGTCAACTTTCCCCGCTCCCACTCCACCCCCACGCGCGGCGCGAGTTCCAGCTCGCGGAGGGCCCCGTCGCCGGAGACGGCGGCCCGCTCCAGCGCGCGGGTGGCGAGGGACGAGTCGAGCGAAGCGCGGAGGCCGAAGTCGCCCGCCGGCCGCTTCCACGCGGCGCTGCCGTTCAAATAGCGGTGGGACACCGCGGAAAAGTCCGCGCTTTGCCCCTGGAGACCGTCGGACTCATCCGAGAAGGCGGCGGAAACCGTCCAGTCCGTGCCTCCCGGCGTCGATCCGTCGGCGCGGCCGTTCACCGAGCTCCGGCGCAGCAGATACCCCTCGCCCGCCTCGTGGAAGGCGAAGCCGTCGGCGCCTTCGTGGGCGAAGCCGAGCGCGTACGACACCGGTCCGGGCCGGTAGAGGGAAAACTTGGCCGCGACGGCCGACCAGAGCCCCGCGCCGAGTTCCGCGTCCACGAGGATATCCCCGCGCTCGCTTTCGCCGGCGTCCTCGGGCGCCCCTTGGACCTTGAAGGCCGACTCGGGGACCGCCAACTCGCCCGCGGCGGGGAGCGGCGGTACCGTCCCGGGAAGCGGCACCGGCGGCAGGGGCGGCAACGGAGCCTCCACGGAAGAAGGCAGGACGGAACGGACTTCGCTCTCCGTATCGGGCAGGCGCAACGCGTCGGCGGCGGCGGGCGGTTCTTCCGCGGCAGGACCGGCGTCCTGGGCGTACGGCGCGTTCAGGGCGAGGATGGAGAGCGTGGCGGCCAGCAGTATGCGCTTCATCGATCGGTCTCCAAGAGGCGCTTCGCCCGGGCGGTCCAGGGAGAAGCGGGGAAGGATTTCGTGAGGGTCGCGACGACTTCGGCCGCGCTGTCCTTCTTACCGGCCTGCAGGCGGGCGGACGCGGCCTTGAAGAGGGCCTCGGGGGCGCCTTCCCCGCGGACCGAAGCGCCGCTCGTCAGCTTCGCGGCGGCCGGCGCCTCGGCGGCGGCCGAAACCGCCGCGAGGTAGGCCGCGGCGGCGCGGTCCCAGCTGCCGAGGAGGGCGTAATAGTCGCCCGTCAGGAGTTGGGCCTCCGCGGCGGCCGCGGGGTCCTCTTGCCGGAGCGCGATCACCTCGTCCAGGAGCGGGAGGCCGGCCTCGCGCTGGACGCTCTCCGTGATGTAGAAACGGGCGAGCTCCAGGGCGGTCCGCCGTCCCTCGGCGGTCGCGGCCCCCCGTTCCTTGCCGAGCCGCACATGGAGCCGCGCGGCCTTCTCCGGCAATTTCGCGATGAGGTACCGGAGGACTTCGGCCTCGTCCTCGGCCCCGGCGGCCCGGGCCCGGTCCCCGAACTCCGCGACGGCGGCGGTATACATCCGGAAGGCGTCGTCCCAATCGCTCTTTTCGCGGTAGGCGCGACCCGCGGCCAGAAGCGCGGGGAACCGGTAGCGGCTGTTCGCATAGTCCTGCAGCAGGCGCTCCCAGAGGAGGATGGCGGCGTCGGTCTTGGCTGCGCGGGATAGCGAGACGCCGCCCAAATAGAGGGCGCCGTCGACGCGCGGGCCTTGCGGGTAGGAGGCGCGGTAGGCGGCCAGCCGGTCGGCGGCCTCGGCCCAACGCGCGGCGCGGTAGAGGAGTTCCCCGCGGCGGTACGCGGCCTCGGAGGCGAGCGGATCGGCCGGCCACGTCGAGGTCACGGCGGCGTACGCCGCGTCGGCGGCCTCCGTCCGGCCCGCGGCGTCCAGCACCGCGCCGCGCTCGAAGGCGGCCTTCACCGCGTAGGAGGTACGGCCCGCGGCGACGGCGTCCAGGGCCACTATCGCGCCGTTCCAGTCGGCGAAGAAGGGCCGGAGCGTCCCCTCCAAGTAGCGCGCGGCGGCTATCCGCTCCGCGGCCTCCGCCGGAGCCTGGCCTCCGCCGGCGAGATCCGCGGCTTTGCGCGCGGCCGCCGCGGCCGCGCGGTAGTCGCGGCCGTTCGCCGCGCTCCACGCGGCCAGGTAGGCGGCCGAGAACGCGCGCTCGTGGCCGGGATACGCGGCGACGAAGGCGTCGAACGAGGACTTCGCCTCGGGGAACCGGGATAGGCGGTAGAGGGCCCAGGCCCGCCAGTAGGAAGCCCAGGGCGCGGCGTCGGCCAAGGCGGCCGCCGAGGCCGCCGGAGCGACCGCCGCGCCGCCGAGGGCCGCGTCCAGCCGAGAAAAGGCCGAGGCGTAGTCTCCCGTGGCGGCCGCGGCGACGCCCGTCAGGTAGGACGCCGCGGGGCGGAGGCCGGGGGGAAGGGACGCGGGCGGAACCTCCGCGGACGTCGCGATCACGCGGCCGAACTGTCCGTACTCGAAGAAGAGGGCCATGAGGGCGACGCGGGTCTCCGCGTCGGAGGGGTTCGCCGCGATCGCGGCCTCCAGCGCGGACAGCGAGTCGGCGCCCTTGCCGGTCTTCCTGAGCAGTTCCGAGCGGAGCCGCGCCGCCCAGCCGTCCTGGCCGGCGGGGGTCGAGCCGGTAGCCGGCCCCAAGGCCGCGAGGGCTTCTTGGAACCGGTCCGTTCGATAGAGGGCATAGCCGAGGTACGAGCGGGGGAGGCCGGCGACGGCGCGGGCGGCATCGGAGGGCGCCGCCTTGCCG
>JAEXTK010000137.1 GCA_023406985.1 Spirochaetota bacterium
GGCTTAAGCCTCCGCCTCGTTCCAGTGGCCGATCTTGCGGATCTTCTGGTTGCGGTAGCGGACCAGGGAGGCGACGTTGCGCTCGCAGAGGTCCTCCATCTCGCGGAGGAGGACTTCCTTGATGGCCGCGGCCGCGGCGTCCACGTCGGTGTGCGCGCCGCCCGCGGGTTCGTCGATCACGCCGTTCACGACCTTGAAATCCAGGAGATCGTCGCTCGTGATGCGGAGCATGGCCGCCGCGTCCTTGGCCTTGCTCGCGTCGTGGAGGAGGATGGACGCGCAGCCCTCGGGGCTGATGACCGAGTAGACGGCGTTCTCCAGGATGTAGATCTTGTCGCCCACGCAGATGCCGAGCGCGCCGCCCGAGCCTCCCTCGCCGATGATGACGCTGACGATGGGCGTCTTGAGCTGGCTGAAGTCCCGGAGGTTGCGGGCTATGGCCTCGCCGATGCCGCGCTCCTCCGCCCCGAGGCCCGGGTAGGCGCCCGAGGTATCCACGAAGGTGATGATGGGGCGCTTGAACTTCTCGGCCTGCTTGGCGAGCCGGAGGGCCTTGCGGTAGCCCTCGGGGTTGGCCATGCCGTGGTTGCGCCGGACGTTCTCCTTGAGGGTCCGCCCCTTCTGGTTGGCGATGATCGTCACCGGCCTGCCGGCCAGGAAGGCGACGCCGCCCACGATGGCCGCGTCGTCGCCGAAGTACCGGTCGCCGTGCAGCTCGATGAAGTCGTCGAAGATGCGCTCGATGTAGTCGAGGGCGTAGGGCCGCTCCGGATGGCGGGCGAGTTCCACGCGCCGCCAGGTGGCCTCGGCGCGGGAGCCGGCCTTGGCCTTCTCCTCGATCCGCGCGATCTCCTCGGAAACGTCCAGCCCCGAGGCCGCCGCGAGCTTCTTGAGCTCTTCGAGCTTGGCGTTGATATCGTTAGTCTTCATCGCGGATTTCCTCTTCCTCTTCCGGGGCGCAGCAGCAGCCCGGCATGTGCAGGTCGATGAGCGTGGCGAGGGTGTCCCGTTGCTTTTCCCGCGGTACGATGAGGTCCACGAAGCCCTTCTCCAGCTGGAACTCGGCGCGCTGGAAGCCTTCGGGCAGTTTCTGCCGGATGGTACCCTCGATGACCCGGGGCCCCGCGAAGCCGATGAGGGCCCCCGGCTCCGCGAGCGTCACGTCGGCGAGCATGGCGAAGGAGGCGGTCACGCCGCCCGTGGTCGGATCGCAGAGTACGACGAAGAGGGGAACCCCCGCCTTGTCCAACTCCGCGGCCGCGCTCGAGGTCTTGGCCATCTGCATGAGGGAGAAGATGCCCTCCTGCATGCGCGCGCCGCCCGAGGTGGCGTAGAGGATGACGGGGAGCTTTTCCTTGGCGCCCTTCAGCAGGGCCCGGCTCACCTTCTCCCCGACGACGGAGCCCATCGAACCGCCCATGAAGTTGAAGGACATGACGCCGAGGATCGCGGGCTTTCCCTTGATGGTGCACGTCCCCGTGATGACGGCCTCTTTCATGCGGGCCTTGGCCTCGGCTTCGGAAAGTTTCTCCTCGTAGCCGGCCAGGTCGATGGGATTGAGCGACCGGAGATTCGCGGAGAACTCCGCGAAGCTGAGCTGGTCGGCGAGGTAGGCGATGCGGTCGGCCGGCTCCATGCGGTAGTGGTGGCCGCAGGACGGACAGGTCCCGAGGCTGGAGGCGATCGCCGCGGCGTCGTGGACCGCCTTGCAGGACGGGCAGGGCGCGGCGGGCGCGCTCGCCGCGCCGCCGGAAGCGGCCGCGGACTGCGGAGCGGCGGGCGCCCCACCTGCGGATACGGATAGGTCAGCGGACATCCTCGACCTCCTTCTCTATCTCGGCGTAATACGAGGTGCCGAATTGGCCGGAGCGGAATTTCCGGTGCTTGATGATGAAACGCTGCTGGCCGATGTTGGTCTTGATCCCTTCCACGACCAGCTCGGAGAGGGAGCGGTCCATCCGATCCAGCGCCTGGTCGCGGGTGGCCGCGTGGACGATGAGCTTGCCGACCATGGAATCGTAGTGGGGCGGCACGACGCAGCCCGTGTAGAGGAACGAGTCGAAGCGGACGCCCGGGCCGCCGGGAACTTCCAGGCGGGTCACTTTTCCCGGACTGTGCGCGTTGATGCGGCACTCGATGGCCCAGCCGGAGATCTCCACGGACGCGGGATCGATGTCCATGCGGCCCTCGGTGCAGGCGAGGATCTGCTCGCGGATGATGTCGACGCCCGATACGAATTCGCTCACCGGGTGCTCCACCTGGACGCGGGCGTTCACCTCCATGAAGTAGAAGTTCTTGCCCGAAACGAGGAATTCGATGGTGCCGGCCCCGCGGTATTTGAGCTCGCGGAACATCTTGACGGCGCCCGCGGCCATGCGCTTGCGCATCGCGTCGTCGCAGCCGGGGGAGGGGCTCTCCTCGATCAGCTTCTGGTGGCGCTTCTGGACCGAGCAATCGCGCTCGCCGAGGACGGCGACGTTGCCTTTCCCGTCGGCCAGGATCTGGAGCTCCACGTGGCGCGGGTCCTCCAGGTACTTCTCGATGTAGACCGTGCCGTCGGCGAAGTTGGCCTCCGCCTCCCGGCTCGCGATGGCGAGGTTTTCGGGGAGCTCGGCGGAGGACCGCACGACGCGCATGCCCTTGCCGCCGCCGCCCGAGGCGGCCTTGATGATCACGGGGTAGCCGAGCTTCTCGGCGGCCGCGACGGCGGCGCGGGGATCGGAAACGGCGCCGTCGGTGCCCGGCGTGACGGGGAGGCCGAAGCGGGCCGCCGTCTCGCGCGCGCGGACCTTGTCGCCCAGGAGGTCGATGACGTCGGGGTCGGGGCCGATGAAGATGAGGCCCGCCTTGACGACTTCCCGGGCGAAGGCCGAGTTCTCGGAGAGGAAGCCGACGCCGGGGTGGATGGCCTCGCAGCCGGTGCGCGTCGCCGCCGTGATGAGGTGCTCGCGCACGAGGTAGCTCTTCGCCGATGCGGGCGGCCCGATGCAGACGGCCTGGTCCGCGAGGCGGACGTGGAGATTGTCCTTGTCCGCCGTGGAGTAGACCGCCACGGTGGCGATGCCGAGTTCCCGGCAGGCGCGGATGACGCGGACCGCGATCTCGCCGCGGTTCGCGATGAGGAGCCGTTTTATCACGCGAGCCTCCTCAGCTCCGCTTCACTTCGAAGAGGACCTGGCCGTACTCCACGAGGTCTCCGTTGGAGGCCTTCACCGCGACGATCTCGCAGTCGAATTCGGCTTCCAGGTGGTTCATCATCTTCATCGCTTCCAAGATGCAGAGGGTCTGGCCCGCTTTGACCTTGGTCCCCACTTCCACGAAGGAGGGGGAATCGGGCCCCGGCGAGCGGTAGAACGTGGCCACGATGGGGCTCGTGATCGTCTCCGCGTTGGAAGAGGCCGCGACGGGGAGCCCCAGGTGCACCGCGGGCGCGGGGGCCGGAGCGGCGCTCGCGGAGGCTGCGCCGGGGGCGGCCGGAGCGGCTCCTCCCTTGCGGAGCACGAGCTTCGTGGAGCCGTCGCTCAGCTCCAGCTCGGTCAGGTCGCTCGATCCGAATTTGTCCACGAGGGAGAGTAGCGTCTTGTCGTCCATGGTTACTCCTACAGCTCTCGCGGGTCAGAGGCCCGCGGGGTTCACGTCGGCTTCGTAATCGACGCCGGCCACATCGAAGCCGTGCGCTTCCAAGAAATCGTGCTTGAAGCCCGCGACGTCCGCGAGCTCGAACAGGTTCGCCTCGGTGATGCGATCCATCCGGGCGGCCGTCTCCTTCTGGACGTCCTCCCGCATTTCCCAGTCGTCGATGCGGATGCGGCCCGCCGCGTCCACGCTCACCTTGGACGCATCGGTGGCCGCTCCCGGCGCGTAGAGCCGGTCGCGGTAGAGGCGCACGAGCTGCTCGACGCACCCCTCGTGGAGGCCCATCTCCTTCATCACCCTGAAGAGGCTGGAGATGTAGAGCGGGATGATGGGGATGACGGCGCTCGCCCGGGTGACGAGGGCCTTGTTGACGGAAACCCAGGCCGCGCCGCCCGAAGCGCGGAGGGAGGCGTCGAGCTCCTTGGCCGTCCGCTCCAGGTGCTCCTTGGCCCGGCCGATGGTCCCGTTCTTGTAGATGGCCCAGGAAAGCTCCGGCCCGAGGTAGGTGTAGGCGACCGTGCGGGCGTTCGCGGCGAGTACGCCCGCGTCGCGGAGGGAATCGATCCAGAGGGCCCAGTCCTCGCCGCCCATGACCTTCACGGTGCTCGCGATCTCCTCGTCCGTGGCCGGCTCGGCGGTCGCCACCGCGAGCTTACCGGTGAGCATGTCCATGGTCGTGCCCGCGTAGGCGGCTCCGATCGGCTTGATGACCGACCGGTACATCACCCCGTCCCGCGGGTCCACGCGGACGGGAGAGGCGAGGGAGTAGACCACGAGGTCCACCTTGGCGCTCACGCCCGCGGCCGCGGCGGTCTTCTTGATCGCCTCCACGGCGGCGGCCTTGATCTCGTCGGAGAAGGCGTCGCCGTCCAGGGTCGCCGCGGCGAGGCCCGCGGCTTTCGCCTCCGCGTCGAAGGCCAGGTTGTCGTACCAGCCGGGCGTGCCCGGCTTCGTCTCGGAGCCGGCCTTCTCGTAGGAGACGCCGACGGTGGCGGCGCCGTACCCGAACGCCGCGGCGATGCGGCTCGCGAGGCCGTAGCCCGTGGAACAGCCGAGCACGAGGACGAGCTTGGGCGCGCCCTGCGGGGCAGCCTTCCGCGCCGTCGCCGCGTCGGCCCCCTGCGCGAGGGTCGTCCGGACGTATTCTATCTGGCTATGCACCATGGCCGCGCACCCCTTCGGGTGGCTGTTGAGGCAGATGTTGTTGCGTATCATCGGCTTAATTTGCATCGATCACTCCTGAAAATGCATAAGGAAAGGCCATGCGGTTTTTCGCAGCTCCGTAGGAGCGGAGAAAAACTGCGGAATCGGCTCCGCGGCGTTACTGCGTCGCAGAACCGATCAGGCAGAGCCATTCGGCCTCGGCGGCGAGTTCGTCCCCCACGTAGGCCTTGCCCGCCTGCTTGAGCATCTTGGCGGATACGCGGAGGTTGGTGATCTCCAGGCGGACCTCCTCGCCGGGGCGGACCTGGCGGCGGAATTTCACCTTGTCCACGGTGGCCAGGAAGAAGAGGGCGTCGCCGCCCATCGTGCCGAGCTTGCGCATGCCCGCGCCGCCCGCCTGGGCCATCGTCTCTATGAGCACGACGCCCGGCACCACGGGGTAACCGGGGAAGTGGCCCGCGAAGAAGAAATCTTCCTCGGTGAACCTGCGCCGCGCCACGACGCGTTCGGCGCTCGCCTCGTCGATGGCGTCCACGAAGAGGAAGGGTTTCCGGTGCGGCAGTAACCGCTCTATCTCGTTCATGCGTACCTCTTGAATACGACCACGCCGTTGTGGCCGCCGAAGCCGAGCGAACCGGAGGCCGCCACCTCGATCTTCCCGTACTGGACCTTGTTCGGTACGTAGTCCAGGTCGCACGCGGGGTCGGGATTGTCCAGGTTGATGGTCGGCGGGTAGAAGCCTTCGCGGATGGCGAGGATGGAGGCGACCGCTTCTATGGCGCCGGCGCCCGCGATGCAGTGGCCGGTCATGCCCTTGGTGGAGGAGACCTTCATCTTGGCGGCGTGTTCGCCGAAGGCGAGCTTGATCATCATGGTCTCGGTGGGGTCGTTGATCTCCGTGGAGGTGCCGTGCGCGTTGTAGTACTGCACGTCCTCCGGCCGAACGCCCGCGTCGGCGAGCGCGGCTTTGATGGCCCGCGCTCCGCCTTCGCCCGTGGGATCGGGGGAGGTGATGTGGTAGGCGTCCGCCGAGACGCCGTACCCGGCGAATTCCGCCAGGATGGTCGCCCCGCGCTTCTTCGCGTGCTCCTCGGACTCCAGGACGAGCATGGCCGCGCCTTCTCCCATGACGAAGCCGTCGCGGTCCGCGTCGAAGGGGCGGCTCGCCTTCTCCGGCTCGTCGTTGCGCTTGGTGGAGAGGGCTTTGAGCATCTGGAAGCCGCCGATGGCGAAGGGCGTGATCGCCGCCTCGGTGCCGCCCGCGAGGATGGCGTCGCAGCGGCCGGCGCGGATGAGGTCGAGGGCTTGGCCGAGGGCGTCGGTGCCCGAGGCGCAGGCCGTGACCTGGGTGAGGGCGAGGCCCTGGAGGCCCCAGAGCATGGAGATGTTGCCCGCCGCCTCGTTTCCGATCATGAGCGGGACGGTGAGCGGCAGCATGCGCCGCGGCCCGTTCGCGAAGAGCTTGCGGAAGGATTCCTCCACGATCTCGAAGCCGCCGATGCCGTTTCCGACCACGACGCCGAAGCGCGTCGGGTCGGCTTTCAGCGTCGGCCGTCCGCCTTCTTCGGCGGCAGGGCCGAGCAGGGCGGCCTGTTCCAACGCTTGGGCGCTCGCGGCCGCGGCGAACTGGGTGAAGCGCGCCATCTTGCGGGCGTCCTTCTTGTCGAGCCATCGGGAAGGATCGAAGTCCTTCACCTCGGCGGAGATCTTCACGTCGAAGTCCGCGGTGTCGAAGAGCGTGGTCCGGCCGACTCCGCTTTTTCCCGCCTTAAGTGCGGCGGAGAATTCGTCTATCGAATTCCCGATGGGCGTGACGACGCCCATTCCCGTAATGACTACTCGTTTCTGCATGTCAATTCCTTTATATAAACATTCCGCCATCTACGGCTAGCACTTGGCCGGTGACGTAGGCGGAAGCGTCCGAGGCCAGGAAGAGGGCGGCTCCGGCGACGTCGTCGCCGGTACCGGCGCGCTTCAGGGGAATATGCTCGATGTATTTCTCCCGGACCGCCTCCGGCACCGCCTCGGTCATGTCGGTCGCGATGTAGCCGGGCGCGATGGCGTTGACGCGGACGCCGCGGCTCGCGACTTCCTGGGCCAGGCTCTTCGTGACGCCGATGAGGCCGGCCTTGCTCGCCGCGTAGTTCGCCTGGCCGCCGCCGCCGTGCTGGCCGACGACGCTCGACATGTTGATGATCGAACCGGCCTTTTTCCGGATCATGTCGCGGGCGACCGCGCGGGCGACCAGGAAGGACGCCGTGAGGTTCACGTCCAGGACGCGCTGGAAGTCGGAAAGCGACATGCGGAAAGAGAGGCCGTCCTTCGTGATGCCCGCGTTGTTGACGAGCACGTCGAAGCCGCCCGATTCCTTGAGGGCCGCGTCGACCACGCCCTCCACGCTGTCCAGGTTTCCGAGGTCCGCGGTGATCCAATGGAGCTTGCCGCCCGCCGCCGCGATCCGCGCGGCGAGGTCTTGCGGCTCCCTGGTCCCGAGGCCCCAGACCTCCGCGCCTTCGGCGAGGAACCGTTCCGCGATGGCCCGGCCGATGCCCCGGGACGCCCCGGTCACCAGGGCCTTCTTGTTTTCCAGCTGCATGCTTCCTCCGTTATGCTGATGCCAAGGCCGCGAGGGCTGCGTCGATGTCGGCGAGCGTGCCCGCCGTATACGCGGGGCGATCGCTTCCGGAATCCTTCCAGAGGCCCGAGAGGACCTTGCCGGGGCCGACTTCCAGGACGGCCGCGGCCTCCACCGCGGCGAGAGCCGCCTCTTCGGCGACCCAGCGCACCGGTTCGGTGATCTGCCGGAGAGCGAGCCGCTTGGCTTCGGCTCCGCTCGCGACGGGGCCGCCTGAGACGTTGGAGAAGAGGGGCAGGACGGGATCGGCGAAGGAGACGGTGTCGAGGAGGGGGGCGAACTCGTGGGCCGCTTCCGCTACGAGGGGCGAATGGAAGGGGCCGGCGACCTGGAGCCGGATCACGCGCTTGGCGCCCGCGGCCTTGAAGCGGGTCTCCGCCTCGGCCAGGGCCGCCGCGGTTCCCGCGACCACCGTCTGGCGGGGGGAGTTGAAGTTCGCGGCGAAGAGCCCTTCGAGCCCGCCGACCTTCCACTCCCGCACGAGTTCTTCCACGGTCTCGCTCGGCAGGCCGAGCACCGCCGCCATCCCGGGCGCTTCCCCGGCCGCGGGCGCGTGGGTGGGGGGCGGGGCCGCCG
>JAEXTK010000270.1 GCA_023406985.1 Spirochaetota bacterium
GTCCGCGCGGGGGCGGCCGGCGACGGCGCGGGCGGCAGCGGAGGGCGCCGCCTGGCCGGCCGCGGCGGGCTCGGCGGCCGCCGTCTCCGCGGCGGCGACGGCGGCGACGAGGGCGGTGCGGGCATCCTCCCAGCGGCCGAGGTCCAGGGCATACCGCCCCATGCGCGTCTTGACCAGGGCTTCCTGGGCGGGCGTCCCCGGGCCCGCCGCGGCCAAGACCGCGTAGGCCCCGGCGACGTCGCCCTCCCTCGCCGCTATCTCCGCGAGATAGACGACGGCGTCGATCGGTAGCCTGTCCGTCCCGACGAGGGCCTCGATGCGCTGGAAGTAGGACCGGGCGAGATCGAGCCGGCCCTCCCTGAAGGCCTCGGCGCCCAGGCCGAACCAGAATTCGGCGAGCGCCTCCGGGTTGGATCGGAGGGCGTTTTCCGCCCTGACGGCTATGGCCTCGGTCCGGCGTTCGTCGCCCTCCCTGCGGGAGAGGGCGAGGAGCCGGGCCAAGGCGGCGGTCGCGACCTCGCGCCGCGGGGATGCGGAGAGCCGTTCGAAGAGAGGCCCCGCCTCGGCGCGGCCGAGGGCCGCGTAGGCTTCGGCGGCGCGGAGCGCCACGCGGTCGGCGGTCGCCGCGTCCGCCTTCGATGCGTCGATCCCCTCCCAAAGAGCCGTGACGGTTTCCCAGCGTTCCGTGGCGACGCCGAGGTCGGCCAATAGGACCAGGGCCTCGCCCTCGGCTTCAGGCGCGCTCGCCGCGGCGACGAGGCGCTGGAAGGCGCCGATCGCATCGGCGTACCGGCCCTGGGCGGACCGGCACTTGCCGAGGTAGAGCAGCGACTGCCGCAGCGTATCTTCATCGGGCGGATCCGCCGCCAAACGCTCGAACCGGTCGGCGGCGACGTCGAAGGCGCCGCGCTCGAAATCGATGACCGCCATCCTGAAAGGAACGTAGGGCAGGTAGCGCGTGGAACGGTACCGGGACTCCACCGCTTGGAACGCGGCGTAGGCTTCGTCCTTCTTTCCGAGCCGATAGAGAGCCGAGGCGCGCCGGTAGCGGGCGTCCGACGCGTACGGGGAATCGGGCCACGCGGCCAGGAAGGATTCGTATCGTTCGATCGCGAGGGAGTAGCTGCGGGCGCGGAAATGACCTTCCGCTTCGCGGAAGGCCGCGAGCGCGGAATCCTGGGCCGGCGCCGAGACGGCCACGGCGACGAGGAAAAGGACGACGGCTGAGCTTCGCATACCCCTACACAATATCTCGCATAGCCAAAAGTTACACCGCCCCGGAGGCGGATCACGGGGCGAAGGTACTCTCCACGGGGAGCCGGACCAGGTTGGCGTGCATGAGCGGGTAGCGGCGGACGAAGGAGTCGAAATTCGTCTCCGCCGCGCTCTCGAAGACGGTGATCGTAAACCTGCCGTCTTCCTCGAAGAGGGGCATGAGGACCGCGACGTGGAAGTGACGCCTGAGCCGCGGCTCGTTGCCGATCGCGGCGTTGATGGACGCCAGGTAGACGCGTCCGGGCTCGTCCACGGCCAAGGCGAAGAGCGTCGCCTTAAGGCCTTCCATCGAGAAACCGACGTCGTTCAAGTACGGCAGGTACGAGCGCTCGGAATTGGGGTCCCCTATCAGCCGGAGCGAGGCGACGGCGCTCCGCCGCACCTCGATCTCCGCCAAGGCCGCGCTGTCCGCGCCGCGGAGCGCGGCGGCGGCGGCTGCCGCCAGGTTCCGCGTCCAATCGAGGCCGAAGTAGGGATCCAGGGCTTCCTCGTACGGCTCGGAGAAGGACGTCCCGCGATCACCCATGGGAGCCTTGAGTTCCGCGATCCCGAGCCGTCGTCCGGTGACGGGCTTCAGTATGCCGTCAACCACCCATTTGGCGAAACCCGAACAATTCAGCCCGGCTTTATCGCCTTGCGGCTCGAGGGTCTCGATGAAGACCGGCCGCCCCGTCTCGTCGAAGGCGCCGTCGTCCGCGTAGCTCAGTTCCGGCAGCCGGCCGCGGATGGCATCCCTGAGCGCGCGCGCGTCGGCGTAGTCGCCGCTCTCCGCCTCGAAATAGCGGAGGGGGAACGACGAACCCGCGGACGCGAGGGCGCGGGAGAGCGGCAGCGTCAGCAGGCGATCGAAGGGTTGGGGGACGACGATGCCGCGGACGAGGTACGCCCCGTACGCCACGGCGTCCAAGACCGTCCGCCCCGCGCCGCCGGGCCTGAACTGGATATACGCGTACGGATCGCTCCGGAGGAACACGCGGATGCGCGTGGGGCTTCCGTCGGAGCGACGCCGGTAGAGGACCCAGCTGCCTTGCGACCACGCCGGATACCTTCCGTCGCGCTCGCGCGCCAGCACCACCATGAATTCGTCTTTGCCCTGCTCGGTCCGGATCTCCACCGTGCCGCCGCCGTCCAGCTCGCGGCGCTCCATCCGTAGGGAGAGCGCCTCGGCGGGCGGAGCGCGGAACCAAGAGTCCAGGATCGAGGCGCGAAGCGCGGAATCATCGGGAATATCGGCGACCGGGAGATCGGCCGACGCCGAAACGGCGCCGAGGACCGCGAAGACCGCCGCCAGCACGAATATGCGCGGCCGGCGCGCGTAAGGGGCGACACTCATTGCACTACAGATATCGGCGTTTCGGACGTACGTGTCAACCGGAGGGAGCGGGTCCGGTGGACCCGCGGACGACGAGTTCGACGGGGAACGAGACGTCTTGGCAGATCCTGCCGCGCAGGAGGTCCAGGGCCGCCCGCGCGGCCGCGAAGCCCTTCTCATAGCCGGGCTGGCGCACGGTGGTGAGCGGCGGCGAAACGAGCGCGGAAAAGGGGATATCGTCGAAGCCCGCGACCGAAAGGACTCCGGGAATCTCGATGCGGAGGCGACGGCACGCCGCGTATACGCCGAGGGCGGCCGCGTCGCTCAGGCACACCACGGCCGTGGGTCGGGGCCGGTCGGTCAGGATGCCCGAGGCCACCTCTTGAGCGGCCTCCATGGAGGCGCCGCAGGAGTACACGGCGATATCCGGGGAACGGAGCTCCAGGCCCTCCTCCCTGAGCGCCCGCTCGAAGCCCGCGAGCCGGAGGTCCAGGGTGCGCGAACGGTGTTCGTAGTCCGCCTGGGCGAGGGAAGATTGGGCGCGGAACGTGATGACCGCGATCCGCCGGTGCCGGAGGGCCAAGACGTGGCGTATGAGGACGTAGCTCGCCTCCTCGTCGTCGATGCCGACGTTGACCACGCTCTCGGCGGTGGAGCCGTCGATCGTCACGAAGGGGATGCGCCGCTTGCGGATGAGTTGGAGGATGTCCGCGTCGGGGCCGATGCCGATGGTGACGATGGCGTCCACCACCGCGTTCCGCACCGTCTGGGAGAGGAGCCCGCGTACCGGCGGCAGGGCGGTCAGGGAGAGGTCCTCCGCGTGGCAGAGGCGCCCGATGCCCCGCAGGATCTCGAACATGTAGGGATTCTGGAAAACTTCCTCGATCGGTTGCGGCAGGAGGAGGCCGATGGTGCCGATGCGCTTGGTCGCCAAGGTGCGCGCGACGGGATCCGGGACGTACCCCGTCTCCTCCGCGATGCGGAGCACCCGTTCGCGCGTCTCCGCGGAGATCTTCTCGGGCGCGTTGAAGACGAAGGAGACGGTCGCCTTGGAGACGCCCGCGAGCGCCGCGATGTCCTTGATCGTGGTCCTGAGGCCGTCTCCCCGCATCGCGACCGTCCTCCCCCGCGCTCTATCGGGAGGAAGGCGCCGCGAACGGAACCGAGGGGAGCGAGTCGGGGTCGATCGCCTGGTCCGCGGTCGCCCGGTCCGCGGCAGGCGCGGCGGCTTCGCCTGCCGCGGCGCGGTACGCGGAGAGCGACTCCTCCTGGCTCGGCCGGGCCGTCGCCGGAAGGGCGACGTCGTAGATGCGGGTATGTTCGGCGTCCGCCGGAGCGCCCCCGCCCCGCCAACGCTCGGCGCTTCCGGCGTTCACGTCGCGCACGCGCCTCACGCCGGGGCTCGGGAAGCCGTCTTGGCTCAGGACCGCGGCGGCGTAGGACCACCGCGACGCGTCGCCGGCGCCGAGGAGGGCGCGGGGCACCGCGAAGGTCGCCGTACGTTTTTCCGCATCCACCGCGACCTCGATCTCTCCCGTAAGTTCCGCGGGCCGGCCGTCGCTACCCACCGCGAAGACCTTGCGGTTCCAACCTTCGATCCAGATCGCCCGCTCCCAGCCGCGTCCGCCCGCGAGGACGGCGTTCCGGCCTTCCAGGAGGAGACGCGAGCCGGTCCTCGCCGCCCCGTCCTCGTCGATGTACACGTCGATGGTCGGGAGCGAGAGGCCGACGCCGGATTTCCAGGGGTTGTCGAGCGGGCCGCGGAACGCGCAGGTGAAGACGAGGTCGTCCTTACCCTCCGCGACCTCGAACTTGACAAGGTCAAAGACGCCGTCCGCGAAGACCGCGTCGGTGGGATAGGTGTAGGTCCCCGGACCGTGGTCGTCTCCCGCAGGATCGTCCACCGAGAGGACGGGCTTGGTCGGTCCGAAGTCGATCGCCGCGGCCGAGCGGGGCCGGATCACGGGTTCGCCCAAGTAGTCCGGCACGGGCTCTCCCACCGACCGATAGACTTCCGCGAGGAGGGCGCGGAAGGCCCCGTCGAAGTAGGCGTCGTCCCCCGACTCCTGGTCGGCGCCGAACCACCAGAACCAGTCCGATCCCTCGGCCAGGAGCATGGCGTCCTTGGCCGCCTCCAGCTTGGCCCGGGTCGTTTTTCGCTTCCCGAGTTCGTACTTGGCGAGGAATTCGCGCGTCCGGCCGAGGTAATCCCAGGCGCGGTTCTCGTCCTCCTCGCCGATCCAGGTGGCGAAGTCCCCGCTTAGCCAGGAGGCCGGCGCGAGCTTTTCGAGCCGGCGCTGCTCGGGGTAGGCGGCGAGGTACGCCGTCGGCGTGATGGTCTTCACCGTGGAGGAAGAAGCGAGGGCGCCGTAGAGTTCGCCGAGGAAAGCCTTCCCGTCCCCGTCGTAGTTTTCCCAGGCGTTCTCCCCGTCCAGGATCACCGAGACGAGGTGGGGCCCGGCGGAGCCGCTCGCGATCACGGCTCGCCGGATGCGCTCCAATCGATCCATGAAATCGGCGGCCGCGGCCTTCGCTTCCATCCCCGAATACTCGAAGCCGATGAGATCCGAAAGCCTGCCGTCGCGGTACACGACCGCGAGTCTGCGGCCTTCCGACTCCACCCAGTACGGCCGGTAGAGGGCGTCGGCCGCGACCGGCGTGTCCCGGCTATCCCGGGCGAAGGAGCCGATGCCGAGGCTCTTGGCCAGCGCGGTCTCGCCGGAGGCCGTCCAGCGGTACCCCGCGTCGGCGATGAGGCGGACCACTTCCTGGGAAAGCGAGCCTTCGCCCGGCCAGAGCCCGACGGGAGAAGCGCCGAAGGCATCCCGGTAGAGTTCCGCGCTCCGCCTGAGATGGGCGATGGCGTCGTCCGGCCGCGAGAAGCGCGGCGGCGACTTGCTCGTCGGGTCGGCCGCCTTACCGAGGTCCGAGTTGTAGATGAGGGGCAGTATGGGGTGGGCGTAGGGGGTGGTGATCACCTCGATCCGGCCCGCCTCCCGGAGCCGGCGGTGGACCGGCACCACCGCGGCCACGAGTCGATCGGCCTCGCCGAACACGATGGCCTTGTCCGCCTCCGCGTAGCCCCTACCCTTCCGCGCCAAGGACGCGAGGGGCTCCGCTGCCAGGAATTCGGGATCGAACCACGCGAGGTTGAAGAGGACCTGCAGATCGCGGTAGTCCGCCTCGACGTAGGAGCCGAGCGCCGCGTCCACCTCTTCCTTCGATCCTCCGCCGCGCTTCTTCAGGAGTTCCGCGTAGCGCGGGAAGCGACCGACGATGCGCGGGTTCGTATCGAAGAACCGTTCCAGGACGAAGCGCCGCTCCGCCTCGGTGAGGGCGGCGGCGCCCTTCTCCGCGACGACGCGGTACCGGTCCTTCGCGCCCTTGGCGAGGTCGTCGAGCTGGCGGAGCAGCGGCGGCGTCAGGTTGAAGGTGGCCGCCACCCCGGGGAAGCGCTCCAGGGTCGTCGCCATGTCGACGTAATCTTTGGTCGCGTGCACGCGGACCCAGGGCCGCGAATAGACGCCTCCGTCCTTGGGGTAGAGCGGCTGGTGCTGGTGCCAGACGAGGTTCAAGTAAATGAGGTCGCCGCGCGCCGCCGCGTCCCGCTCTTCGGCGCCGGGAAGCACGGCGGAGGAGACCGTCTGCGCGGCCACGCGC
>JAEXTK010000275.1 GCA_023406985.1 Spirochaetota bacterium
GCGGCGAGGGCGTTCTGGGGGGGGGCGGCCGCTCCGCGCTCGCCGGTCCCGCCGCCCACGACGAGTTCCTCCCCCGCGCCCGCCGCGGGCGCGAAGGCGAAGGCGGTCGCGACGACGGCGGAGGCGACGGGATTCGCCGCGCGCCCGTCCAGGAGGCCTTCCATGAGGTTCCCCTTCGGCAGCGCGGCCACGCGCCCCGACCGCACGGCGATCCGGGTGAGTTCCCCCCGCGCCTCGTTCCGCGCCGAAGCGGCGACCGCGCCGTCGTATCGGATGAGGAATTCGGTGCCGCGCACCCCGGCGGCGGAATTGGGCGTCACGACGAGGAACTCGTCGGCGCCGGCGAGCTTCTTGACCTTGGCGAGGACCGCGCCCGCGGCGAGGCCGAGTTCCACGGTATTCCGGCCGGCCTCCTCGGCGGGCCGGACGGTCCGGACGGAGAAATCCGACGAGGGAAGCACGCGGACCACGGCGTAGTCGCCGAAGGCGATCTCCGCGGAAGAGACCGCGTCCGTGCGGATGCGGTCTCCTGGGCGGAGCGCGGTTCCTTCGGCGGCCGCGATCTCGGTCCCGCCACGCAGGAGGACCGGAGCCCCCTGGACGTACGCGAGGACCGGGTCGATCTTCGGTTGCGCGCGGATGGAGCCGAGCGCGAGCGCGCTCTCCGGCGAGGCGGGAGATTCCCCCGCTTCGCGGCCGGCGGGGCGGCAGGCGCCCAGCGCGACGACGATGAGGAACGGAAGCAAAAAACGGCGCGTCATATACCGGGAAGATACCACGCTTGAGCGGAAACGTTCCGGCCCCCTGGCGGCCGCGCGAGAGCCGGTCTATACTCGACTCATAATGAACGTACTCGTCGTAGATGACTCGCGCATCATGCGGAACATCGTAAAAAACGCCCTGCGGCACCATCCGAAATTCACGGACGTCGAATGCTTCGAGGCCGGCGACGGCGCCGAGGCCCTCAGGCTCATCGAGGCGCACCAGATCGACCTCATTCTCCTCGACTGGAATATGCCCCTCATGAACGGCATCGAGCTCGTCAAGAAGCTCCGCGAGCGGACCGACCGCCCCCAGATTCCCATCATCATGATCACTTCGGAATCCGCCAAGTACAACGTGATCGAAGCGGTCAAGGCCGGGGTCAACGACTACCTCGTCAAACCCGTGTCGGACAAGGCCTTGATCGAGAAGCTCGATCGATTGAATCTGTAGGAGCGGGAAAATGCAGATAGCGCACATCGAGCCCTTCATCGACGCAACGGTCGGCATGTTCCGCGACATGCTCGGCATGGAACCCGAGTACCTCACCCCCTACCTCCTCAACAAGGACATCAAGCAGGACTGGGACATCTCCGGCATCATCGGGATTGCCGGCGACGCGAAAGGCGTGGTGGTGATCAGCTTTTCCGCCGCCCTCGCCGCGGAGGTGACCGGCATCCTGGCCGGCAAGCCGGTGGCCGCGGACGATCCGGACGTAGTGGACGCGGTGGGGGAACTCGTGAACATCATCGCGGGAAACGCGAAGAAGGGCCTGGAACAATACCGCCTCAACATCTCGCTGCCGACCATAGTCCGCGGCTTCGAGCACGAGGTCGTGTGGCAGACCGACATCTCCATAGTCGGCATCCCCTTCAAGGTGGACGCCGGCAGGTTCCACCTGGCGGTCGGCCTGGAACACATCGTCGCTCCCTGAAGCGATACGAACAGCGATGGCCCCGACCGCGACGCGGTCGCGCGGCCGAAACCTCCGGGAGGGGGACCATGAAAAAAACGCTCAACGCACTCGGCGCGCTCGCGATGGATATCCTGCTTTCCGGCGAGCGCGGCTACCTCGATATCGGCCGGCGCAGCCGCATCATCTTCCTCAATTCGGTCACCATCGCCGGCGGACTCATGATCGCCCTGTTCGCCGCCATCAGTTTCGCCTCGGGCAACATGGCCCTCGGCACGGCCTGCGTGACCGCCTCGGCGATCGTGTTCGCCAACCTCGCCGCCATCAGGGTCGCGAAACGGTACGCCGCGGGCGGCGTCATCGACTGCGCGGTCATCTTCGTCTTCTACGCGTACCTCGCCTGGTCGGGCGGCGAGGCGGGCTCCGGCATCCTCTGGAGCATGACCTACCCCCTCATCGCCCTCTTCCTGCTCGGCCCCGTCTGGGGCACCTCCGTGGCGCTCGCGTTCGCCGCCGCCTTGGGCGTCCTCCTCTTCACGCCCGCCTTCAACCGGGCGGCCTTTCCCGCCCTCTACTCCGTACGCGTCATCGGAACCTACCTCTTCATCTGGTTGTTCTCGCTCATCTACGAGCTCGTTCGCCGGGCCACCCTCGGCGAGCTCCAGCGTTCCAACGGGAACCTCCGCCGCGTCACCGACGAGCTCGTCGGCGAGAAGAAGCAAACCGACGACATCCTCGCGAGCGTCTTGGAGGGCATCTTCCTCTTCGGCCGCGACCTCAAGCTCGGCGCGGCCCACTCCAAGCACCTGGAAAAGCTCTTGGAATGCGAGAGGATCGAGGGGGCCTCGCTCCTCGATATCCTCGCCTCCGGCCTCTCGGAGCGGGACCTCACCGCCACGCGGGATTACTTCGACCTGTTCTTCTCGGGAACGGTCAACGAGGACCTCCTCGCGGAGATCAATCCCCTCGGCGAGGCCGACTTCGCCTTCTCGCGGGGCAACGGCGTCATGGCCCAGAAACGCATCCGCTTCCAGTTCACGCGCGTCGCCTCCCTGGACTCCCCCTACCCCGTCATGGGCGTGGCCGTGGACGTGACCGATGAGTACGAGCTCAAGAAAAAGCTGGAAACGGAGGAGGCGCTGCACCGCCGCACGATGGAGAACCTGTTCCAGATCATCCACGTCGATCCGGTCATGATGCGCGAATTCATCGTGGACACGGACGCGGAGCTGGAAACCGTCAACGACCTCATGCGGGCCGAGGAGTCCTCCGACAGGGAAGTTCTGGAGATGCTCTTCCAGTCGGCGCACGCGATCAAGGGGAACGCGGCCCTCCTCGGCCTCCAGGAGTTCGCGGACAAGGTCCACCGCTACGAGGACGAGGTGCGGAAGAAACTCGATGCGGACCACGCGTGGCGCGACCTCTTGGAATTGACGCTCGGCCTCGCGGAGATCAAGCGCGAACTCGACGGGATCAAGAACCTCATCGAGAAGATCCTCCGCTTCCACACGGAGACCCAGGCCGCGGGACTCCAAGATTCGAGCCTCCTCCGGTATTCGATAGAGAAGAACGTCAAGCGGGAATCGGCCCGCACGGGAACGCCGGTCTCGGTGCAGTTCTCCGGTTTCGGCCGGCTCTGCGTGCCGGACGAGTACCGCAAGCTCGTGAAGGACATCGTCGTGCAGTTCATCCGCAACAGCTTCGCCCACGCCTTCGAGGACGGGGAATCGCGCTGGAAGGCGGGCAAGAAGACCGAGGGCACGATCGCGCTGACCCTGGAGCGCACGGACGCGGCCGTCACGCTCCGCTACTCGGACGACGGACGCGGCATCGACCCCGAGCGGATCCGCGCCGCGGCCCGGCTCCTGCCCGAGTACGCGGATACGGCCGACGGCATGAACGCCCGCCAGCTCACCGAGCTCATCTTCCGTCCCGGCTTTTCCACCGCCGCCTCCGCCACCGTCGGCGCGGGCCGCGGCGTCGGCATGACGCTCGTGAAACGGCGCATCGCGGAGGCGGGCGGCAGGCTCGCGATCAGGACGGCCCCGGGAAAGTACACCGAATTCATGATCACGCTCCCCATCCCCGAGGCGGCGCGGGCGGTCTCCTAGGTCCCGCGGGGCCTTTGCCGCCTGCGCCGGGATTCGGTATACTCGAACCGGAGGATTCCACATGAAGCTCTACAGCCGCGGCCAACTCGTTCTTTTCTCGCTGCTGAGCGCCGTCATCGTCGGGATGCTGGCGTTCGGTTTCGGCTTCATCCGTCGCCCCGACGCCGACGTCGCGGCCGCGGCCCAAAAGGCGAAGGAGCAGGCCCCGACCGACGCCTTCGACTCCTTGCAGCTCAAGGAATCCGCCACGAACCTCCGCCCCGTCGCGGACCTGACCGCTTTCACCGAAGACGAGCGGGAGAACATCTCCGTCTACGAGAAGCTCAACGAGGCGGTGGTCAACATCACCACGGAGACGGTGGCGGTCAACTGGTTCCTTGAGCCCGTCCCCCAGGAAGGCGGTTCGGGCTCGGGCTCCATCATCGACACGCGGGGCTACGTCCTCACGAACAACCACGTGGTGGAGAAGGCCTACAAGATCTACGTGAACTTGGCCGACGGGACCCAGTTCGAAGGGAAGGTCGTCGGCACCGACCCCGAGAACGACCTCGCGGTCCTCAAGTTCGATCCGCCCCGCGGCGTCGAGCTCATCACCGTGCCCTTCGGCGAGTCGCGCAACCTCCGCGTGGGCCAAAAGGTCCTCGCCATCGGCAACCCCTTCGCCCTGGAGCGCACGCTCACCGTCGGCATCGTCTCCGGCCTCGGCCGGCCCATCCAGACCTCGCGGGAGAACATCATCCGCGACATGATCCAGACCGACGCCTCCATCAACCCCGGAAACTCGGGCGGCCCGCTTTTGGACGCCCAGGGCCGCATGATCGGCGTCAATACGATGATCTATTCGCCCTCGGGGGGCTCGGTGGGTATCGGCTTCGCCGTGCCCGTGAACACCGCCAAACGAGTGGTCGCCGAACTCATCCAGTACGGCCGCGTACGCCGCGGCTGGATTGACGCCTCGGTGGTCCAGCTCTTCCCCGCCCTCGTGGAGTACGCCAAATTCCCCGTGTCCAAGGGGCTCCTCATCTCCCGCACGAAGCGCGGCGGCTACGCCGAACGGGCCGGCCTCCGCGGCGGCTCGGAAGCCGTGCGCTACGGTTCGAGCGTGATCTACCTGGGCGGCGACATCGTCACCGCGGTGGACGGCATGAAGGTGACCCGACTCGCGGACCTGTACTCCGCCCTGGAGGACAACAAGCCGGGCGACAAGGTCGCGGTGGAACTGGTCCGGGGCAGCAAGACCGTCAAGCTCGACGTAACGCTCGCGGACCGCGCGGAAGTCCTGGACCGGGAAGAATAGCGGCCGCGCGGTCTTCCGCGAGGAAGGCGGCGATCCGCGAGACGCCCGCGGCCAACGCGGCCTCGTCCAGGTGGCCGTAGCCGAGGAGCAACGTATCCTGCCAGGCGCCGCCCGCGACGGAGTGGCGCTCGGCGGAGACGAGCCTGATGCCCCGTTCCCGCGCCCTCCCCACGAGGTCCCGGTCGAAGCGGACCGAGGCGAAGCGGACGGCGACGTGGAGGCCCGAAGCGTCCCCGAGCACGCGGATGCCGTCGGCGAAGGCGGCCGAGAGCGCGGCCAGGAGGGCTGCCCTCCGGCGCGCGTAGAGCCGCCGCATCTTGGCCACGTGGCGGTCTATGGTCCGGTCGGCGAGCAGGCGAGCGAGGGCGAGCTGTTCGAAGACCGGGTTCTGGACGTCGGCGTGCACGCGCGCCTCCTTCCATTCCGCTTCCAGCGCGGGCGGCACGACGGCGAAGCCGATGCGGAGCGCGGGGAAGAAGGTCTTGCTGAAGGTGCCCACGTACACGGTCCGGTCCGCGTCCATGGTCCACAGCGGGGCGACGGGCGGCCCCGCGTAGCGGAATTCCGAATCGTAATCGTCCTCCACGATCCAGGCGCCGCGATCGCGCGCCCAGCGGATGAGCTGCGCCCGCCGGTCCGCGCTCAGGATGCCGCCGAGCGGGAATTGGTGCGAGGGCGTCACGTACGCGAGGCCCGCGTCCACGCCGGCCAGGTTCGCCGTCTTCATGCCCGACTCGTCGGCCTCCACGCTCACGACGGGTAGCCCCGCGAGGGCGAGCGTGCGCTGCAGGCCGCGGTGGCAGGGGTCCTCCACCGCGGCGGGCCGGCCGTTCCGCGCCATCACCGTAGCCAGGACGTGGAGGGCGTGGGTGGCGCCCGCGGTCACGAAGACGCGGTCGCCGGCCACGCGCATGCCCCGGTTGCGGAAGAGGTAGGCGGCGATCTCCGACCGGAGCGCGGGATGCCCCGCGGAAGGACCGTAAAGCCAGTCGCCCGGCTCGGCGTTCTCGGCCGCCAGGAGGAGGGCGCGCGCCCAGGTTTTCTTCGGCAGGAACGCGGGGTCGGGGAGGCCGGTCCTGAGGTCCGTTTCGAGGGGAGGCAGGCGCGGGGGCGGCTCCGGCGCGCCGGCGGCCGCGTCCCGAGCCGCGCCCCGGAGTTCCAGGCCGGCCGCGACGCGCGCGCGGCGGCCCGTACCGCACTCGATGTAGCCCTCGGCGGCGAGGAGGTCGTACGCCTCGCAGACGGTATTCCGCGAGACGCCTAGCTCGCGGGCCAAGGCCCGGGTGGCGGGCAGCTCCTCGCCCGCGGGGAGGGAGCCGTCGGAGGCGGCCGCGCGGAACCAGGCCAGGAGCTGGCGAGAGAGCGGGACCGGGGAAGCGCGGTCGAGCGGCGGAATTTCCATGGTTCCTCCTCAAAAGCGGCACCCTCATATTGGTCCGAAAGCGGCACTTTTACCAGCCCACCGGAACCACTACGATGCGCAGGAATCCTGAGACCAGGGAGGCGCATCGTGCGCAAAGAAACCATCGGCGGCTGGTATCTCGCGGCGGGCTTCATCCTCGCCGGTTCGGCGCCCACGGCGGGGAAGGCGCTGTCCGAGTCGCTCGGCCCGTTCACCATCACGGCCGTGGGCCTCGCCTTCGCGCTCCCTTTCCTCGCGCCGTTCGCGTTCAAGGGAGGGCGGCTTGACCCGAGGGAACTCGGCGCGACGGCCCTCCTCGGCCTATTCGGCATCGTCCTCTATCGCTTCTGCCTCGTCTCCGCCCTCCCCCTCATCGGCGCGGGCGGCGCGGGGCTCTTGACCGGCGCCGCTCCCGCGCTCACCGCGATCGCCTCGTGGACGCTGCTCGGAGAACGGCCGTCGCGGGCCGCCGTCATCGGCGTAGCCGTCGCGAGCGCGGGCATCATCCTGGTGAATGTCGGGGTCGTCGGTCCGGACGCCGGGGCCGGAGGCGCGTCGCCCGGAGGGACGGGCCTCCTCCGCGGGAGCGGCC
>JAEXTK010000289.1 GCA_023406985.1 Spirochaetota bacterium
CGCGGAGGGGGCGATGGCGCGGGCCGCAGGCGCCGCGGAAATCGCCGGCGCGGCCTCCGCGCAGTCGGTCGGCCCGTTCACGGAAAAGAAGGTATCAGGCAGGCCGACCCGCTACGTCGACTGGCTCGTGCCGGGCGTCATCGGCATGAACATGATGTTCTCCAGCCTCTTCGGCGTGGGCTACGTGATCGTGCGCTACCGCAAGAACGGCGTCCTCAAGCGGCTCAAGGCCACCCCGGTCCACGCCCTCAACTTCGTGAGCGCCCAGGCCGCGAGCCGGCTCGTCATCGTCCTCTTGACCTCGGTCTTCGTCTACGCGGGGACCAACCTGGTCCTCCATTTCGTGATGCGCGGCAGCTACCTGAACCTGCTCCTCCTGACCACGGCCGGCATCCTCTGCATGATCTCGCTCGGCCTCGTCTTCGCATCGCGCATGCGGAGCGAAGAGCTCGCCGGGGGCGTCCTCAACCTGGTGACCTTCCCCATGATCGCCCTGTCCGGAGTCTTCTTCTCCCTGGAAGGCAGCCCGCCCGTCCTCCGGAAGATCGCCACGGTCTTCCCATTGACCCATTTCACCGACGCGGCGCGGAAGATCATGCTGGACGGAGCCGGCCTGGCCCAGATCGCGCCGAACCTTCTCGTGCTCCTCGGCCTCACCGCCCTCTTCCTCGCGGTGAGTTCCATCCTGTTCAAGTGGGAGTGAAGACGCTAGACGCGAGGCTTGTACAAGTCTCCCCAAAACTCCAGTTTCCAGCGGACGCCGGGCCCCGATTCCACCGAGATCGTCCCGTTGAGCTGGTTTTCTATGATGGCTATCACGTTCTGGAGCCCCATCCGGCCGTCCCTGCGAACGTCGAAACCTTGGGGGAACCCGGCTCCGTCGTCGGCTATCGTCATCGACAACGTGCCGGTTCCGAGCTCTTGAAGCGATATCACCAGAGATCCCGCGCTGCGGTCGCCAAAAGCGAACTTGAGCGCGTTCGAGACGGTCTCTACGACCACGATCCCCAAGGGAACGGCGGTGTCGATGAGGAGAAGGATATCATCGCGTACATCGATCGTATATTCGATATCCGCCGATAACTCCGCGTAGCCCTCCCAGACCAGATCGACCAAACCTTGAAGGTAGTCGGCGGCCGCGATCCGGGAAAGATCGTTGCGTAGGTACAGCTTGGAGTGAGCCAGGGCGATGGCGGAAACCCGGCTCTTCATGTCCCTGAGAGCCGCTTTCACCATCGTGTCTTCGCGATAGGACGCCTCGATATCCAAAAGGGAACTGATGAGTTGCATGCTGTTCCGGGTCCGATGGAACAGCTCTTGAAGGAGGACTTCCCGCGTGCGCAGCGCCTCCTCAAGCTGGGCGGTACGCTCATGGACCCGGCTTTCCAGGAAACGCCGGGATTCCTCGTTCTCGGCCCGCTGTCTCCGCTCCTCCAAGATGACCGAAATCATGAAGGCGAAATTCTTCAAGTAAGGATCGTAGGCCGCCAAGGTTTCCCGATCTACGGTTTCGATCCTCAAGGCCCCGTAGTCCGATTTCCCCATCACCACGCGGTACTCAAAGACATTGTCTTTCGTATCCGCGGTCTGAGCCCCCGGATCGGTATGCGTTATGGATACTACCCCGGGGAGAAAGGAAAGCCCGCGGCACACGAAATTGTAAATGGAGACCGTATCGGGTAGACCGACGATCATGTTCTGCATCAAGAGAAGACTGCCGAGGTGCTTCGCGTCCAGCATGCTAGACTGCAGAGAGGTACTCCTCCGGGGAGGTATAGAAGGGATTGCGTACGATCTCGCCGCGGATGATCATGAGCGGATGGACCTTCAACACGTCCATTATGGAACTGCCGTCAAAAAGACGCGCATCGTATTGGCACACCGCCGTCATCTCGTTGCCGCGTACGAGGAGCGTAACCTTGGATTCGTATTCGAGCAGCCGGGACCCGCCCGGTAGGTGCAGGACTTCCGGTATCATCTCCCCTATGACCCGCGCGCCCGCGCGGCCGGCCGACAGGGCTGCTTTGTTGAACGCGTCGAGCCGCCTCAGCATGTTGTCCGGATCGAATCTTCCGCCTTCGAAGTAGGCCGTTTTCGTTCCCGAAACCGCGAACAGGCCGCGCGAGCGGGCCTCCGCATAGGATACCGGACAGGAAGAGAGGCCGGCCTCCAGTAGGGCATCGTCGACGCCATCCGAGAAACAGGCCACATTCTCGTTCGACGAAAGTCCGGTCGCTATCAATCTTAGGATCGCGTCGGTCCGCTCGTCGTCGTCGTTGATGATCTGGCAGATGTGGAGGCCCGGATCAAAGTCTTCGTGGGCGAAGCCGAGCGAAATCTTCCGATGCCGTTCGCACATGGGCCCCTCCCCCTCCCTGCTACGGTTGAATCTAGCCCACGCATACGGACGCGTCAAGTTTACGGGGAGAACGCGGCGTAGGCCGCGCGTCTCGCGCCTGAACGGTTGAATGCGGCGACTGAATAGTATAGTATTTCGATAATCTTTATTCATCGACTATGCCCGTGCTGAGGAGGCCCCATGTTCACCGCATCGAGCTCATCCGGAAACCGCGTGGAGGATTACCGATTGATCCTGGCCCAGGCGGAGAGCGTCTGGGAGGACGACCTGCTCCTCGTTTCGAACCTGTCCAATATGTCCGCCCTCCTCAAGCAAACCCTGGAGCGGACGAACTGGGTCGGGTTTTACCTCTGGAACGAGCGCGCCCAGGAGTTGCAGTTGGGTCCGTTCCAAGGCCTCGTGGCCTGCACGCGGATCCCGCTTTCCAAGGGAGTCTGCGGGGCCGCCGCCCGCACGCTCACCACCCAGCGGGTGGCCGACGTCCACCGATTCCCCGGCCACATCGCCTGCGACAGCGCGAGCCAATCGGAGATCGTCCTCCCCCTGTCGCTGGACGGCAACCTCTTCGGGGTGCTCGACATCGACAGTCCGGAAAAGGATCGATTCGACGCGATCGACCAATCGAACCTGGAGGCCTTGGCCGCCTTCCTGATCAAGAAGTGGCCGGTCAATTTTAATTTCTAGTATTTCTATAGACTAGCTTGACAATACCACCGCGTTCAACTACTACTGTACCTGACCATTACACTCAGCAACGAAAAGGAGTGCACGATGAGGGTACGAAACGCGGTGTTCGCCATTCTGGCGACCGTTCTGACGACGTTCTCCTGGGCGGCGGATAAGCCGTCCGTCATCCGGCTCGATTACGCGACCTACAACCCGGTCTCCCTGGTGCTCAAATCCAAGGGCTGGGCGGAGGCCGAATTCGCCAAGGAAGGCATCAAGGTCGAATGGCTCCTGAGCCAGGGCTCCAACCGGGCCCTGGAATTCCTCAACGGCAACGCGGTGGACTTCGGGTCTTCCGCGGGCGCCGCGGCGCTCATCTCGCGCGCCAACGGGAACCCGATCTACGGGGTATACCTCTACAGCAAGCCCGAATGGGCCGCGCTCGTCACCCTCAAGGGGTCGCCCATCGCGAAGGTCGCCGACCTCAAGGGCAAGCGGGTCGCCGCCACCCTGGGGACCGACCCCTACATCTTCCTCCTCCGCTCACTCGATACGGCGGGGCTCACGGCGCAGGATATCCAGATCGTCTCCCTCCAGCACGGCGACGGGGCCGTCGCCCTGGTCGGCAAGCAGGTGGACGCCTGGGCGGGACTGGACCCGCACATGGCCCGCCTGGAACTGGAGAACGGCGCGCGCCTCTTCTACCGCAACGTCGACTTCAACACCTTCGGGCTCCTCAACGTCCGCAAGGATTTCGCGGAGAAGTATCCTGAGTACGTGGAGAAGGTGATCGCCCTCTACGAGCGCGGCCGCGCCTACGCGCGGGCCAACCAGGCCGAGTTGGCCGGCATCCTGGCCGCGGAAGCCAAGATCAAACCGGAGGTGGCGAAACTCCAGCTGGAGCAGCGGACGGACCTCACCGTCGCCGTACCCGGCGACGATCTCCGGAAATCCTTGGAGGCCGCGTCCGTCATCCTGGTCAAGGGCGGCCAGATCCGGTCCAACGTCGACGTGAACGCGATCATCGCCGACCTCATCCGGCCGAAGTACGCCCAAGCCGTGGCGGCGAAGTAAGGCGCGGGGGGAGGGTCCGCCCATGAAGGTCACGCACGTTTTCCAAGGTCTGGTCCTGCCCCTCCTCCTGCTCCTGCTTTGGGAGGTCGGGGGCGCCCGCTCGTGGTGGCAGCCCAACATCCTGCCGACCCCGAGCGACGTCCTCGTCTTCCTGGCCGATTCCTGGAAGGACGGGTCCCTGGCCACGCACCTCGGCGCCACCGGCGGCCGCTTGGGCCTGGGCTTCCTGCTCGGCCTGGTCGGCGCCGTGGGGCTCGGCTCCCTCACCGGCATGAGTTCCCTCGCGCTCCGGCTCGCGGATCCCCTGATCCAGGCCTTCCGCGCCATCCCCTCCCTCGCCTGGGTGCCGCTCTTCCTGGTCTGGCTCGGGATCGGCGAGACCTCCAAGGTCGCGCTCATCGCGGTGGGAGTGTTCTTTCCGATCTACCTCAACCTCGTCTCGGGGTTCCACGGGGTGGATCGGAAGCTCGTGGAAGTCGGACGGATCTTCGGCCTGGATTCCGTCGCCGTCGTCCGCCGCATCATCCTCCCCGCGGCCCTGCCCGCCTTCCTCACGGGCATCCGCAGCGGCCTCGGCCTCGGGTGGATGTTCGTGGTCGCGGCCGAACTGATCGGCGCGAGCCGGGGCCTCGGCTTCCTCCTGGACTACGGCCGGAACATCTCCCGGACCGACATGATCATCGCGAGCATCATCCTCTTCGCGGTCCTCGGGAAGGCGAGCGACGCCGTCCTCGTCTTGGTGGAAAAGCGGGCCCTCGCGTGGAGGGATACGGTGCGGGAGAAAACCTGAATGTTGGTGATACGCGACCTGACGAGAACCTTCCCGAACGGGAAACAGGCCTTCAAGGACCTCACCCTCCGCGTCGGCGAGGGGGAGATCGTCGGCATCCTCGGGACCTCCGGGTGCGGCAAGAGTTCCCTCCTCCGCGTGATCGCCGGCCTGGACCGCGCGGCGGGAACGGTCATCCTGGACGGCACTCCGGTGACGGGCCTCTCGCCGAACGTGGGGCTGGTATTCCAGGAACCCCGGCTCATGCCGTGGCTCACCGTCCGGGAAAACGCGGAATTCGGCATCCGCGGCCGCGGCGCGCCGCGGCGCGCTCGGGTCGCCCTGGGCGCGCA
>JAEXTK010000294.1 GCA_023406985.1 Spirochaetota bacterium
CGCGGAGGCTCATACCCGAGCAGCTGAGGCGCTCGAGCGCGATGAGGTCGATGCGGCGCTTGGCGTAGTAGTGAACGGAGAACGTCTGAACAGAGAACGACTTACCGCACCGCTTGCACACGAAGCGTCGCACGATGCCGAAGGCTTTGGTCACATGATAGCCGTCGCGCGACCACCATCGACCTACGGGATGTTGGTGGTTGGAGCACGCGGCGTGGGGACAGAAGGGAGGGGTGAACAAGGATATCCTCCTGGGGAATCGGATATCCTCAGTACGCCTTCGAGGCGGTTGCTGCTTCTATCCGACCCTTACGTTTCCCAATTCTTCGAGACACTAATGGTATACTGCCGACATGGACTTGGGCCTCTTCGCTTCTCTTCCCGACCGCGACCTCCGCCGCGAGGGCCTGCTCATCGGAGAGGGCCGGCTCGTCGCAGAGCGGGTCGCTGCCCGCTGTCGCCTCCGCGCGGTCCTCGCCGAGCCTTCGGCGGCCGCTGAGGCGGAACGGCTCGCGGCAGGGAGCTGCCCGGTGGCCGTGCTCGATGCGGCCCAAATCCAAACGATCGCGGGATACCCGTTCCATCGCGGTATCCTCGTCGCGGCCGAACGGCCGCCGCGGGTTGCACTCGAAGCGGCGCTATCAGCGGATTCGGCGGGGCGCGCAGGGCGCCGCGCCCTCGCGCGGCTCGTCGTTCTCCCGAATCCCGCCGATCCCGAGAACCTCGGCGCGATCGCGCGGAGCGCGGCGGCGCTCGGCTGGGACGCGCTCGTACTCGGGCCGGAAGCCTGCGATCCCTGGGGCCGTCGCGCCCTCCGCTGTTCCATGGCCGCGACACTCGCGTTGCCGATTTACGACGCGACGGACGCCGGGGCGCTCGATCTCCTCGGCGCGGCGGCCTGGACGACCGTCGCGGCTTCGGAGGCAGGAGCCGGCGAACCCGGGACGCTCGGAACGGCGGAAAAGCTCGCCTTGGTCTTGGGGAACGAACGGAGCGGGATACCCGCCGACTGGCTGGCGCGCTGCGCGACGACGGTCGCGATCCCGCAAGGGAGGACCGCCGCGGACGGCGTCGATTCGCTCAACGTGGCGGCCGCGGCTGCCATCCTCCTCTGGGAAGGACGCGTCCGCGAAGCGGGAGCCTGTCGGCGTTGAAGGGGATCGGACGGAGCGGGCGGTCGATCGAGGCGAGCGCTAGGGCCGGACGCCGAGCGCCGCGGTGACCGAATCCGCGAGCTCGCGGGAACTGAAGGGTTTCGCCAGTACGAAGCGCGCCCCGAATTGCTTCGCGAGCGTCCGGAAGGGGGAGGCGTCCGTCCGGACCTTGCCGGACATGACGACGACGGGAAGGTCGGGGTAGTCGGACCTGATCTGCATGAGCAGGTCGAGTCCGCCGCGGCCGGGGAGCACGACGTCCACGAGGGCCAGGTCGATGCCTCCCGCCTTGATGGCGGTGACGGCCTCGTCGACGTCCCCCGCGCGTACCGTACGGTGCCCCTGCTTTTCCAAGATCGCCGCGGCCACGTCGCGGATGCTCTCCTCGTCGTCCACGATCAAGATCGTGCTCATCGTATTTTGTCCTCCATTCCCTAGGAACGTCCGGCGAGGATCGTGTAGAGCCGATCCAGGTCGTCCATGGAATAGTAATCGATGCGGATGGACCCGCGCTTGAGGCCGCCCGAGATGGCTACCTTGGTACCGAGGGCGTCGATGAATTTCTGCTCCATCGCGAGCAGTTCGTTCGGCCGGTCCTTCGGCTTCGGATCGGCGGTCTTGGCCGAGGCCGCGCGGATTCCGCCGTTGAGGTCGCCCGCGAGCTTCTCGGCGTCGCGGACGGAAACCCCGTCGCCCACGATACGGCCGAACAGCACGCGCTGGTCCGCCGGGTTCACCACGGAGAGGATGGCGCGCGCGTGCCCGGAGGAAAGTTGCCCGGCGGCGACCGCCCCCTGCATATCCTCGGGAAGCTTGAGGAGCCGGAGCGCGTTCGCCACCGCGGGCCGGCTCTTGCCGACCCTGGCGGCCACCTCTTCCTGGGAGAGTCCCGTGAGCTCCATGAGTTTCTTGTAGGCGGCGGCCTCTTCTATCGGGTTGAGGTCTTCCCGCTGGACGTTCTCGATGAGTGCCACTTCCAGCCGGCGCTCGTCGGAATAGTTGCGGACCACCGCGGGCACCTCGCGGAGGCCCGCGATGCGGGCCGCCCGCGAGCGGCGCTCGCCCGCGACGATGACGTAGGTCCCGTCGCCTGAGTCTTCCACCACGATGGGCTGGATGATGCCGTGCTCGCGGATGGAGGCGGCCAGTTCCTGGAGAGCCTCCTCGTCGAAAACCCGCCGGGGCTGGTTGGGATTCGCCCGCACCTTGTCCAGCGGGATCCTGAGCTCCCCGCCGCCCTCGGGCCGCGTCTCGTCCGCTTCGGTGCCGGAGAGGAGCGCGTCGAGTCCCTTGCCGAGTCCGTATTTACCTGCCACGATTGAGCACCTCATCGGCGAGACTTCGATAGCTGCGCGCCCCTATGCAGAGGGCGTCGTATTGGGAGATGGGCACGCCGTGGGACGGCGCCTCGGAGAGCCGCACGTTCCGCGGAACGATGGTCTTGAACACGCGGTCCTTGAAGTACGCGCTCACCTGCCGCACGACGTCCTGGGCCAGCCGGGTGCGCTGATCGTACATGGTGAAGAAGATGCCCCCGATATCGAGCGAGGGATTGAGGCTTTTCTGGATGCGCTTCACGGTCTGGAGCAGCAGGGAGAGTCCCTCCAGGGCGAAGTACTCGCACTGGAGCGGGATGAGGACGTCGTCGGCGGCGATGAGGCCGTTCAGGGTGAGCACGCCGAGTGAAGGCGGGCAATCGATCAGGATATAGTCGAAGCGTTCCCGCGCCGGTCCCAGCGCGCGCTTCAGGTAGTAGTCGCGGTCTTCCTGTTCCACGAGCTCGACGGCCGCTCCCGACAGGTCGATGTTGGCCGGGATCACGAAGAGCCCGCGGACCGAGGTCTCCTGGATGACTTCGTCCAAGGTCGCCGACCCCGAGATGAGTTCGTAGACTCCCTTCTTGGTGCCGTCCGCGCCGACGCCGCTCGTCAGGTTCGCCTGCGAGTCGAAGTCGACGAGCAGGACGGACTTGCCCGCCTCGGCGAGGTACGCACCTATGTTGACGGCGGAAGTCGTCTTCCCGACCCCACCTTTTTGGTTCACGAAAACGTACGTCTTTCCCATTGTCCTGCCGCCGCTGCTGGTTTTATCCAAGTATAGCATGGCGAGTCCACGCGATACTACCGCGCGGACTCAGCTCATACCTTGAAACGGCCCACGACGGCGGCCAGCCGGCCCGCTCCCTCTCCGTTGAGCCGCGCGAGTTCGGCGGTATCTCCGGCGATGCGCGCTATCGCCTCGGACTCGGCGTCCACGGTCGCGATATTGTCCTTGAGCAGCACGGTGGATTCCATGAGGCGCGCCATCTCGTCGATGATGGTGGTTGAGCCTTCCCGCATCTCCCGCGCGCCGTCGCGGACCTCCACCGTGATGTCCTGCATCTGCTTGAGGGATTCCAGGACCTGCTCGCCGCCTTCGGTCTGCTCCGCCATAGCCTGGGAGACCTCGCGCGCGATGGAGTCCACCGCGCCGACGAGGCCCTCGATCTCGGCGAACGCGGTTCCCGCCTCCGCCGAGGCGCCGACCACCGCTTCGATGACCTCCCCGATTTCCGTGAGCGTGGCCGCGATCTCGTGCGATTGGGTCGCCGCGTCCTCCGCGAGCTTGCGGATTTCGTCGGCGACGACGGAGAAGCCCTTACCCGCGTCGCCCGCATGGGCGGCCTCTATGGCGGCGTTCATCGCGAGGAGGTTCGTCTGGGAGGCGACTCCCGCGATGACCGCGTTCGCCTCTTCCAGCCGTTCGGACCGGGCGGCCACGGCGCGGACCTTCTCGTCCACGCCGTCCAGTTTCTCCCGGCCCACCCGGGCCGCCTTCACGAGCCGCCCGTACTGCTCGGTGGACCGCGCGATGTTGCCGGTGACCGACCGTATGTTGCCGACCATCTGTTCGATGGAAGCCGAGGATTCCACGACGTTCGCCGCCTGGGACTCGATGCGGTCGGCGAGCGATTCGATGTTCTTGGAAATCTGGTGGACGGCGGACGAGGTCTCCGTGACGCTCGCCCCCTGGGAAACGGCGTGGCTCGCCGCGGTGCGGAGGCTTTTCGCGATCTCGTCCACCGACGATCGCACGGCGGCGGCGGATTCGGACAACCGCCCCCCCACCGACTCGATGTCGCGGGCCGCGTCGGCGGCCTCCACGATGGAGGACCGCAGGCTGGATACGAAGTCGTTGAAGTGCGCGGCGAGCTGCCCCGTCTCGTCCTTGGCGCGGATTTCGATACGCCGACGGAGATCGCCGTTTCCTTCGGCGATGGCGCGCAATTCCGAGCCGATGCGGGCGACCGGACGGGAGATCGCGCGCGACATGAGCAATCCCGCGAAGGCGATCGCGAGCGTGCCTACGAGCCCCACGGCGATGAAGACCGCGATGAGCCGATCCAAACCGCTCTCGTAGGATTCGCTCTGGACGAGTATGCCGAACGAGTAGCCCGTCGCGCCTACCGGCGACCAGAAGGCGTGGTACCGCTCCCCCCGGCCGTCGCGGTACTCGTCGTTGGCGCGTTCCCGCGCGAGCATGCGTTGTCCGATGGCCGCGAGGGCGGGATCTTCGTCCAGGACGGAGGAGCTCACCGCCTTTTCGGTCCCGTCCACGGTCGCCACCCGGAGCTTCTTGTCGGCCTCCCAATGGTACGCGAAAACGCCGGAGGGCGCGAGGAGGAAGGACCTCGTTTCCCCGCCGAATGCCCCGTGGGCGTCCGCCTCTATGGCCTTCACCACCGCGGCGAGCGCCTCGCCGGTCACCGAGCCGGCGAAGAGGCCGCGGACGGTCCCCCCGAACACGACGGGGGCGGCGACCAGGATCTGGGTCTTCTTGTTGCTGAGCGAGATGACGGGGTCGGAGATGACCGCCGCGTCGTCGGCGCGCGCGTTGTCCGTCACCGCCTGTTTGAAGTAAGCCCTACTCGCGATGGACAGCGGCTTCGCGGCGGGGTCGGCGTCGTTCGCGGACAATAACCCGCCCAGCGCGGGGTTGCCCCCGGAGGTGGCCCAGTAGCGGCCGTCCGGCAGCGCGAGGATGAATTTTTCGAAGACGCCGGACCGGATGAGTTCAGTCTTGAAATAGGGACCGGTCGTATCCCAATCCATCGCCTTGACGAAGGGAAGGGACGCGTAGGTCTTGGCCGCCGACTCACCGGCCTTGAAGATCTCCGAGATCTTGAACGCGGCATTCTCGGCGAAGAGCGTGCCCGCCGACTCGCTCGTTCGCCGAATGGTCTTGGAGGCGACGTCCATCACGAGGAAGGCTGCGGCGGCGAACGGAATGAGGGCGCCGACGATAAAAATGAGCGATACGCGGATGTGGAGCTTCATTACTCCGATTTTACGTTAGCGCTGAACGGTCGTCAAACGGCCGGCGCGGAGAGCGCGGCGTCCAGCCGCTCCATACCCGCGGAGGCTCCGAGCGGCAGGAAGAGGTCGACGATGCGCGCGGTGTAGGCCGAAGGCTTCGGATTCAGTTCGATGACGACGGCGCCGCGGCTCTTGGCCACGCCGGGGAGGGCCGCCGCCGGATACACTTCCCCGCTGGTCCCGATGACGAGGAGGCAGTCGCAGGCGCCGACCGCGGCGGCGGCCGCGCTGCCGGCCTCCGCGGGAATGCCCTCGCCGAAGAAGACGAAGTCCGGTTTGAGGATGCCGCCGCACGAAGCGCACCGGGGCGGCAGGTCGTTCAAGTCCGTATCCTTGGCGGATTTCCGGGCGCCGCACCTCGTGCAGGCGAGGTCCTTGAGTGACCCGTGGTACTCCGCGACCGCGCGCGAACCCGCTTCTCCGTGGAGGCCGTCGATGTTTTGGGTGATCGTGGCCGCCAACAGCCCCCGCGCCTCCCAGTCCGCGAGCACGCGGTGGGCCGCGTTCGGAGCGCAGGACCCCCAATGATCGTAGAAGAGCGCCTTGATGGCCTTCCAAGCGGTCTCCGGGGCGGCGCGGAAGGTATCGATATCGAGGATCGAAGGGTCGTAGGACTCCCACAGGCCGCCCGCGCCTCGGAACGGCGGGATGCCGCTCTCCACCGAGATGCCGGCGCCCGTGAACGCGACCAGGTGCCGCGCCGCGGCGATGGCCTCCGCCGCCCGCGCGATGAGCCTACCGATTTCGTCCTGCATGTCCGGATGATCGCTCCCCCGCCGCGCCTCCGTCAAGACCGGCCGGGGCCTGCGCGCCCCCGCTATTGAATCGAGCGGGCCTTGCGGTTATTCTGGAGCGCGGAGGAACCGCCCGATGATCCACGCTGTCGGAGACGCCGAACCCGCCATCCACGAGTCCGCCTTCGTCGCCTGGAACGCCGAAGTGGCCGGGGCCGTCACCCTCTCCAAAGACGTTTCCGTTTGGTTTTCCGCGGTCATCCGCGCGGACATCGCCGCCGTGGAGATCGGCGAGGGCAGCAATATCCAGGACGGGACCGTCGTCCACGTCGATACGGACGCGCCCTGCGTCATCGGCACGGGCGTCACGGTAGGCCATAGGGCGGTGCTCCACTCCTGCGTGATCGGCGACGGCGCCCTCATCGGAATGGGCGCCATCGTGCTCAACGGAGCCGAGATCGGTCCCGGATCGATGGTCGGGGCCGGAGCCCTCGTGACGCAGGGTAAGAAATTTCCGCCGCGTTCCCTGATCTTGGGCTCTCCCGCCAAGCTGGTTCGCGCCCTTACGGACGACGAGGTCGCGGGAATCGCCGAAAATTCGCGGCACTACGTGGCGCTCGCGGCCGAAGCCCGCGATTCCTACCGGGCCATACCCGCGGGAAACGGCGCCTCATGACGTTCCTCGATATCGTGGAGCACCTACCGGCCCACGTCGTGCATCGATCCCGGGATTTTTCCGGCGCCCCCCTCCGCCACGTCCTGGCCGGCGACCTCATGAGCGACGTCCTCGTCACCGAGTACGACGATCTCATCCTCGTGACCTCCCTCACCACCGAACAGACGGTCCGCACCGCCGACATCGTGGGCGCCCGGGGCATCCTGCTCGTGAACGACAAGACGCCCCAGCCCGCGATGAAGGAACTCGCCGCCCAGCACGACCTCACCGTCCTCTCCACCCCCCTCTCGATGTTCGAAGCCTGCCTTTCCCTCGGCCGGCTTCTCGCGATTCCGTGCGATACTACCCAAAAGGTGTCCCCATGAACGGTATAAAGTTGCTCGCATTGGATCTCGACGATACGCTCCTGCGTCGGGACCTGACGATCTCGTTCCGGACGCGGAGCGTGCTCAAGAAGGCCGAAGGCGCCGGCGTGATCGTCGTGCTCGCTTCGGGCCGCGCTCCCCGCGCCATGGACCGCTACGCCCGCGAGTTGGACCTCCACAAGCGGCCCGGCTACCTCGTCTGCAACAACGGCACGTCCATACTGGAGAGCCACACCGGCACGAGCGTCTACGAGGCGCGCCTCCCCACCGACGCGGCGCTCTCGGTATACGATCTCGTGGAAGCCGAGGGCCTCCCGGTCCAGGTCTACGAGGACGATACGATCTACGTTTCCCGCCGGAACGAATTCGCCGACCAGGACCAGAAACTCACCGGCTTCCGGCAGGTCATCGTGGAGAATTTCCGCGCGATGATCGCGGCGGGCCGCCAAAAGCTCGTCATCCCCGGCGATCCCATGCTCCTCCGCCCCCTCGAGATCATACTGAAGACCTACATCGGCGACCGGGTGACCATCTTCACGAGCAAGCCGTACTTCCTGGAAGTCCTGCCCCCCGCGACCGGCAAGGGCGAGGCGCTCATGATCGTCGCGTCCAAGCTCGGCATCAAGCGCGAGGAAGTCCTCGCGGTCGGCGACTCCATGAACGACGAGAGCATGATACGCTGGGCGGGCCGCGGCGTCGCCATGCGGAACGGCGACGACCGGATCAAGGCCATCGCCTCCTTCGTCACCGCGCGGACGAACGAAGAGGACGGTGTGGCGGACCTGGTGGAGCGGCACCTCTTGGGGGGCGAACCCTTCCCGGCCGCGAGCGAGAGCGGAAGGTAGGCCGTCATGGCCGACGATATACCGATCAGCACCGAGGATTCGCCGTCCGTCATACTCGAACTCATCTACAAACTGAAGATCAAGGACGTGATGACGAGCGCCCTCATCACCGCGCGGCGGGGCGACAGCTTGCGCCACATCCAGGCCTTGATGAAAGAGAACTACATCACCGGCCTTCCCGTAGCCGAGGACCGGCGCCTCTTGGGGATCGTGTCCATCGACGACATCGTCACGGCCCTCGACTCGGGCTATATCGACGAGACCGCGGAGCGGCACATGACGCGCAACGTCATCGTCCTTGAGGACGACATGCCCCTCTCCTTCGCCATCTCGTACCTCAACAAGTTCCGCTTCGGCCGCTTCCCGGTGCTCAACAAGGAGCGTGAGCTCGTCGGCATCATCACCTCCAAGGACGTCATCCGGACCCTCCTCGTGGAGATGAACCGCGAGGTCCTGCGCCTGGAGCGGAATCTGGCGCCCGCCGCGAATCCCTCGATGACGGACGGCGAGGCCGAACTGGAATTCCGCACCGCCCGTTACGATTTCGAGGGGGCGGGCCGCGCCTCCACCGAGATCAAGAAGGCGCTCAAGCGCCTGGACCTGGAGGCCAAGACGGTGCGCCGCATCGCGGTGGCCAGCTACGAGCTGGAGATCAACCAGGTGGTCCATTCCTACGGCGGCACCATCCATTGCGCCATCCTCGGCGACCGGGTGATCATCACGGCGGCCGACACCGGGCCCGGCATCGCGGACGTGAACCTAGCCCTCCAGGAAGGCTGGTCCACCGCGAACGAGTGGATACGGTCCCTCGGCTTCGGCGCGGGGATGGGTTTGGCCAACACCAAACGCGTCTCGGACGAATTCTCCATCGATTCGGCAGAAGGGAAGGGGACGACCGTCCGGTCCGTCATTTTCATCGGCGGCAAAGCCGAGGAGGCAGAAGCATGACCATACGGGAAGTCGCCGCGGCGCTCGGCTGCGAAGTAGTGCAGGGCGCGTTCAAGGACGCGCCGCTCGCGGGCGCCTATACCTCGGATCTCTTGTCGGACGTCATGGCCAACGCGAAGGCGGGCGGCGCGCTCATCACCATCCAGGCGCACAAGAATACCGTGGCGGTCGCGACGCTCGCCAGCATCGCGGCGATCATCGTCTGTAACGCGCGGCCCATTCCCGACGATATGATCGAGGCGGCCAAGGACGAGGAAGTCGCCATCCTCAGGACCGCGGAAAGCCAGTTCGTGGTCTCCGGGCGGCTGTACGCCCTCTTGGCGGATCAGGCGTAACGCGGACGCCGAGGCGCGGCGAAGGCGAGCCATGGCGATCCTCGCGGACCTCCACAACCATTCCTGCCTTTCCCCGTGCGGTTCCCTCGACCTTTCCCCGCGCGTGCTCGCCTCCCGCGCGGCCGCCCGCGGCGTCGGCCTCCTCGCCCTCACCGACCACAATTCCGCCCTCAATTGCCCCGCCTTCGCCGCCGCTTGCCGCTCGGAAGGCATCCTGCCGGTCTTCGGCATGGAAGCGACCACCCGCGAGGAGGTCCACATCCTCTGCCTCTTCGGGGACCTGGCGGTCGCGCTGGCCTTCTCCCGGGACGCCTACGCCCTGCTCCCCGCGTTCCCGAACGATCCGGAGCGCCTCGGCGACCAAGTGTACGTGGATGAGGACGAGAACGTGGAGGGCGAGGTCGAGCATTACCTCGGCGCGGCGCTCGACCTCGGCGTGGACGAGATCGGCGCGCGCGTGGCCGCGTTCGGCGGCATCGTCATACCCGCCCACGTGGACCGGCCGGCCTTCTCCATGACGAGCCAGCTCGGGTTCGTGGTGAAGGGCCCCTGGGCCGCGGTGGAATGCGTGCGGCTTCCCCCGGCGGTCCCCACCGTCGGCTATCCGCTCACGACCTCCTCGGACGCCCATTACCCGGAGCACGTCGCCCGGCGGCCCTTCGAGCTCGACGCGACGCGCGAGGAGCTGGTTCCGCACGGAGCCGAACGCGGCGTCGATATCCGCGCGCTCGCGGCCGCCCTATCCCGCCGCCCCCGCTCCTGACCGCCGAGGCGTCCGCTCGGCCTAAGCGCGCCTTCGCCGAGCACCGCGCTTCAATCCGCCGCAGTTTTCCCAAATCTTCGGGACACTAATCATCGAGCGTCTCCGCCAAGGGTTCCGCCAAGTGTTTCACGGCGGCCTCCAAAAGGAGGGCATCCGCCTCGATGTCCTTGACCGAGGGATCGCCGCGCGGCCGGGCGTCCAGGCGTTCCAAGGCGGCGGCGAGGAGTTCGGCGAGCGGACCCGTGCCGAAGGCGTCCACGTTGACGGTGAGGTCGAAGGCCGAAGCGTCTTCCCAACGCGAACCGTAGTAGCGCGCGACGAAGCCGCGGCGCGACTTATCCCTGCGGTCGACGAAGCGTTCGGCGTCGCTCCGCGCCTGGATGTCGTGTTCGCGCATGACGCGGTCGACGCGGACGCGGAAGGGTGCAGTCGCGCGGACGTGGATGACGTCCGTGAAGCCGGCGAGCGGCGCGTAGCCGCCCCTGCCGATGATGACGACCCGATCGGTCTTCGCTATGGCGCGGATCACGCGGTCCAGGAAGGAGAGGGTGCGTTCGGTGAGCTCGTCCTCGGCGTTCCAAAAGCCCCCGGACGATTCGTAGCTCCGGTCGAAATCGACGAAGCCGTATTCGCGCATCACGCGTTCGATCACGGACTTGTCGGCTATTCGGTAATCGGCGAGTTCCGCCGTACGACGGGCGAGCTCCAGACCTCCGGAGCCGATATCGCGGGAAATGGTGAGTACCGCCATGACGACCTCCTTCGGATCGAAGCGCGAAGGGTGTCGCCGTAAGCGAAGTTGCGGAATCGCGCCCGGCGCGTCCGTCCAATAACAGTATAGGCCCGCGGACGGCGCGGCGCAAACGGCGGAGGCCGGGACCCCTTGATGTTTATATACCGATCGGTATATAAACGGGTCATGGATTCCACGCGGGACCGGATTTTGATCGAAGCTCTGTCCCTCTTCGCCGATCGCGGGTACGCGGCCGTCGGCGTGCAGGACGTGTGCGAGGCGGCCGCGATCACGAAGCCCACCCTCTACTACCACTTCGGGAGCAAGCGGGGCCTCCTGGAAGCGATCGCCGCGGAACGGTACGGCGCCTTCGCGGAGGCGGTCGCCGCCTGCGCGTACGGGGGAGACGTCGCCGCCGTCCTCATCGCGCTGATGCGGACCTTCCTGGCCTCCGCGCGGGAGGACGCGGCCTTCACCCGTCTGCGCCTCGCCCTCGCGTTCAGTCCGCCGGAGAGCGAGGCCCACGCGGTCTTCCGCCCCTTCACCGAGCGGCTCTATGCCTCGGTCCGGACGCTCTTCGCGGCGGCCGGCCGGGACCACGGCAACATGGCGGGCCGCGATCTCCCGTACGCGGCCTCCTTCATCGGCACGGCCGACGCCTACGTGGGCCTCCTGCTCGCGGGAGCCTTGGACCCCGACGAACCGTTCGTCCGGCGCGTCGTACACCACTACATGCACGGAATCTTCTCGTAACACCCCAAAAGGACCGGAGGAAGTCGAATGCGCTACGAAGACGCGGTGTTTTACCATATATATCCGCTCGGAGCCCTGGGCGCGCCGCGGGAGAACGACGGCGCCGCCGCCCCGCAGAATCGGCTCGGCCGCCTCGCCGATTGGATCCCCGCCCTCGAGCGCGTCGGCGCGAACGCGCTGCTCGCCGGGCCGTTGTTCCAGTCGGAGCGGCACGGCTACGACACGACGGATTATTCTACCGTCGATCGGCGACTCGGGACGAACGCCGACCTCGCCGCGCTCTCCGCCGCGCTCGCGAAGCGCGGCATCGCGCTCGTTCTGGACGCCGTGTTCAATCATGTCGGACGGAGCCATCCCTTCGTGCGCGACGTCGCGGAGCGGGGATCAGCGTCCCCCTACGCCCGGTGGATCGCCGGTTACGATCCGTCGCGGCCCGGTCAGGGAGGGCTCCCCTTCGCCTACGAGAACTGGGCCGGCCACGACGGTCTCGTCCGGCTGGATACCGCCAACGAGGAGGTGCGCGAGTACCTCATCCAAACTACCTTCCACTGGATGGACGAGTTCTCCATCGCCGGCCTCCGGCTCGACGCCGCGGATCGCCTGGACCTGCGCTTCATGGCGGAGCTCGGCCGTCGCTGCAAGGAGCGGAACGGCGACTTCTTCCTCTTCGGGGAAGTGGTGCACGGGGACGCCTACGCGCGGACCCTCGCGGAGGGCGGGCTCGATTCGGTCACGGATTACGAGGCGTACAAGGGCCTCTGGTCGAGCTACAACGACCGGAACTACCACGAGATCGCCTGGACCCTGAACCGGCTCTTCGGCGAGCGCGGGCTCTGCCGCGGGAAAATCCTGTACTCGTTCGCCGATAACCACGACGTAGACCGCGTTGCTTCCAGCATCCGTTCCGCGGCGGGCCTCTATCCGCTCTACGGCCTCCTCTTCTCCATGCCCGGCGTGCCCTCCATCTACTACGGGAGCGAGTTCGCGCTGGAGGGGAAACGGACGGACCATTCGGACGCGGCGCTCCGGCCCGAAATCGATCCGGCCGCCTTACCGCGCACCGGGCCGCACCCGGAACTCGCGGCGGCCATACGCCGGTTCGCGGAGGCCCGCCGCGCCTCGGCGGCCGTGCGCCTCGGCGCGTACCGCCAGATCCATGTGGAGGCCGAAGGCCTCGTCTTCCTCCGCCTCCGGGAGCGCGCGGAGCGCGGCGCAGGATTTTCGGGCGGGGACCTCGCGCTCGTGGCCGTCAACGGGAGCCCCGCGATCCGATCGTTCCCGATCCGCGTCCCCGAAGCGGCCGGCAGGGAACTCGTGGACCTCCTGGATCCCGCGCACCGCGTGAGGCCGGACGGAACCGGCCGGGCGTCCCTCAGCGTCCCGCCCCACTGGCTGCGCTGGTTCGTGGCGAACTAAAGTTCGTGGCGAACTAAAGTTCGCGGCGGCCTGAATACTGGACGGAGCGGCCCGGCTCCGGTATGGTCTTGCCCATGGCTCCCATCCGGCCGCGGACCCTCGCCGCGGCGCTCGCGCCCTTCTTCCTTCTGGCCGTATCCTCCGGTTCGCAGGCATCCCCGGTCACGACGATCAAGCCCGTGGAATCGCGACGGCGCGTGGTCGCGGCGGCCGAGTCGTACCGGGGCGTGCCGTACCGGCTCGGGGGAACGGACCGGAACGGGCTCGATTGTTCGGGGCTCGTCGCCTTGAGCTTCCGCGACGCGATCGGGGTGGAGATACCACGGACCGTGCGCGAACTCCACGCCCTGGTCGAGGGCGTGGAGCGCGCCGACCTGCAGTCGGGGGACCTCGTCTTCTTCAACACGACCGGGCCGCTCTCCCACGTGGGAATCTACGTGGGCAAAGGCCGATTCCTGCACGCCGCGTCGGCCGGACCGAAGAAGGCCGTCATCGTATCTCTTCTGGATGACGAGAGTTGGTCCCGCGCCTACGCGGGCGCCGGCCGCCTGGTGGCTCCCGCCCGCTTCCTCGGACTCCTCTCCATTTCGAACTGACGACTAATGTCGCGAAGATTTGGGATAGGCAAAAGATGGGGGGCGCCATGCCATACGGTGCGGTCGCCGGACATCAGGCGCGCCCCCCGCGGCGCGTCTCCTCGCCGTCCGCCCTAGGGGGCGTCCGGCTGCGGGGTCGAGCCGCTCCCCGAAGGCCCGATCGAAGGTTTCCCCAAATCTTCGCGACACTACGTAGCTAGACGGCGTTCCGCTTAATCTTCTTGGTGGTGGTCATCTCCATGGGCTCGTCCAGGACGGTGACCTTCTCGATCTTCTGATAGCTCAGCATCCGCTGGTTGACCTCGGAAACGATGGACTCGACGCGGGCGATGATCTCCGCCTTGGGCTTCGCCGCGCCCACCGCATCCTTGAAGGCGTCCTGGTTCGGGTATACGAGCGCCTCGATCCCCTCGACCTTCATCTTCTTGTCCGCCTCGTAGCCGCGCACCAGGATCTGCTCGATCTCGTCGTAGAGCTGGAACTCGTTCTCGATCTCTTCGGGGTATACGTTCTTGCCGCCCTCGGTGACGATGAGGTTCTTGGCCCGTCCGGTGAGGTAGAGGTAGTTCTCCGAATCCAGGTAGCCCAAGTCGCCGGTCCTGAACCAACCGTCGGCCGTGAAGACTTCCGCGGTCTCCTCCGGCATCTTGTAGTAGCCCTTCATGACCATCGGGCCCTTCACGACGATCTCGCCGACGCCGCGCTCGTCCGGATCCAGGATCTTCATCTCCACCCGGTCGCTGAGGCGCCCCACGCTCGTCTCCTTGTAGTGTTCCTTGGGATTGAGGGTGAGGATGGGGGACGTCTCGGTGAGGCCGTAGCCCTGGATGAAATCGATGCCGAGCTCGTTGTACTGCTTGAAGATGCTCGGGGCGAGGGGGCCGCCGCCGGAAATGCAGATGCGGATGGTGGAGAGCGAGGCCTTGTCCAGGACCGAATGGAACATCTTCTTGCCCGGATTGACCTTGAAGACCTTCTTGATGAAGCCGGAAACGGCCATCATGGCGCGGATGAGGCCGTAGACGACGGGCCCCTTCTCCTTGACCCCGCGCATGATGCCGGCGAGCACCTTGTTGAAGAGCATCGGCACGCCGAGGAACATGGTGATCTTGGCTTCCTTGAGGTCCTTGAGGATGGCCTTGGTCACCATCTTCTTCCCGAAGACGATCTCGGCGCCGACGGAAATCGCCTCTATGAAGACGGCGAGCATGGTGTAGGAGTGGTGGATCGGGAGCAGCGCGTAGAACACGTCGGTGGGGAAGATGTCCAGGTTGCTCTGGGCGAGGTAGCAGTCGGCCACGAAATTCTTGTGCGTAAGCATGACGCCCTTGGGGAAGCCGGTCGTGCCCGAGGTGAAGAGGATGGCGGCGAGGTCGTCCTCGGCCGCGGTCTCGATCGTGGCTTCCGGTCCGTCCAGGTCGTAGACGTAGGTCCCGACGCCCTTCTTGAGCGACACCACGGCCTTCAAGGTGCCCTTCTTGCCGGCGAAGTGCTCGTGCTTTTCCTCGTCCACGAAGAGGATGCGGACGTCCGCCGTCTTCATGAGCAGCTCGGTCTCTTCGCTCTTGAGCTGATAATCGATGGGTACGACCACGCCGCCCGCGAACAGCACGCCGAGGTAGGCGACCGCCCATTCGGGGGCGTTCTTGCCGGTCACGGCGACGGCGTCGCCCTTCTTGATGCCCTGGCCGTGCAGCCACCGCGCGACCGCTTGGATCCGGTCCAGGGCCTGCGCGTAGGTGAGGGAGATGCGATCCGGTTCGTAGATGGTGAAGCAGGGCCGATCGCCGAACCGGGAGACGGTGATGCGGAACATTTCGGTCAAGGTGGGCCATTCGCCGGAAAAAACCGTGCCCCGATATTCATCAAGGAAGGTCCAGGGGTGGACAGTAGCGTTCATGAAGCGTACCTCGATTACTGATGCGCGAACGGAAATCCGCGTCGTGATTCTTTCGACCCCGCGCTACCCTGTCGGTTGCGCATCGCGGGTGTATTTTTATTGGCCTTGATTTGTTGTATCGATACTACCGAGGAGTCGCCTTCATGTCGAGTCGCGTCAGTCCCGTTTCCGTCCTCTCGGTCGCCTGCCTCTGCGCGGCGATCCTCCCGACCTTCTCCTGTTCCGCCAAGTACGCCATGGTCCTCCGGCAGGACGGCTCGGGCGACCTGTCCCTGTCGGCCACGCTGGAACCCCAGACCGCCCGGCTCGTGGCCAACTTGGCCGGGTTCTCCGGCGCCGCGGAGCCGGCCGCGCCCCTGCTCGCCGCGGACGTCCTCGCCGCCTCGTTCCGCGCGGCCTCGGGCGTGGGCTCCGTCTCGCTCCGCAATCCGGACGGCCGGAGCGTGGAGGGAACCGTGCGCGTCACCGACCTGGAGCGCTTCCTGTCCGCATCCGGGGAGCGTCCCGCGGATTCCGCGCTTCCCCCCGCCCAATTCATCCGGCTCGAGCGATCGGCTTCCGGCGGCCGTCTCGCGGTCTCCCTGGACCGCGTCTCCGGCGCCGCCCTGCTCGCGAACCTTTCCCCCGATATCGCCGACTACGTCTCGGCCCTGTTGGCCCCCGTCGCGACCGGGGAGAAGCTCTCCAAGGCGGACTACCTGGCCCTCGTGGAATCCATGTACGGGAAGGGCGTCGCTGCGGAGATCGCCGCGGCGACGGTGCGCGCCTCCGCGGAGCTGCCCGGGGAGGTCGTCGCGGTCCGCGGCGGGAAGGCGGAAGGCCGCCGCGTCGACTTCGCGCTTCCCCTCGTGGACGTGCTCGTGCTCGAGCGGCCGATACTCTTGGAGGCGCGGTGGAAGTAAGCTGTCGCTAACATAAATATAAAAATATATAGATAAAAAGATGGCCGATCGTGATCTTGCGCAAATGGAGTGTGCGGTATAAAATACGCCCGTCCTTAAAACGATACTTTTTTATCTATATGAGAACGGGGGTATCCATGGCAACCGCGAGCGCCACGCTCACTCGCGATATCGAGTTCCCGAAGGAACTCGTCGCGTTCATCGATGAATGGAAGGCAAAACCCGGCAGCCTGATCATGATCCTGCACAAGATCCAGGAGACGTTCGGCTACATCCCGCGGGAAGCCGCCGAAAAGTTGTCCAAGATCACGGACATTCCGCTCGCGCGGATCTACGGCGTCGTCACCTTCTACCACTTCTTCAAGACCACCAAGCCCGGAAAGCACAAGATTTCCGTCTGCCTCGGCACGGCCTGCTACCTGAAGGGCGGCCAGGATCTCATCGAAGAAGCGCGTTCCATCCTGAGCCTTGAAGAGGGCCAGGTGACCGAGGACGGACTCTTCTCCATCGATCCGGTCCGCTGCGTCGGCTGCTGCGGCCTCGCGCCGGTGATCACGATCGGCAACGACGTGTACGGAAAGCTCACCAAGGACCAGCTGCCCGATATCATCGCGAAGTACCGCAACGCGTAAGCGATGCACTTTTCCCTCTGCGACCTCGCGGCCGATATCGCGCAAAACGCCGCGGAGTCCGGGGCGTCCGTCGTGGAGGCGGACATCGTAGAGACCGACCGGGAGTTCCGTTTCCGCCTGACCGACAACGGAAAGGGGATGACGGAGGAAGAGCTCGAGCGGGCGAAAGACCCCTTCCATACGGACGGGGTGAAGCACCCCGGGCGGAAGGTCGGGCTCGGCATACCGTTCCTGATCCAGACGGCGACCCAAGCGGGAGGCCGCTGGAGCATCGATTCCCGGAAGGGAGTCGGGACGACCGTCGAGGCGAGCTTCGACTTGGCGAACATCGACACGCCGCCCGTGGGCGACGTGCCGGGAACGCTCAGGACGATGCTCCTCTTCGCCGGGCCGTCGGAAACGGTCATCAGGCGCGTCCGGGAGGGCGCGGTCGGGAGGACGGCCTACGAGGTCCGCAAGACGGAGCTCGCGGAGGCCCTGGGAAGCTTGGAGGACGCGGGAGCCTTGGTGCTCCTGGATCGGTACCTCCGCTCCCTGGATGAAGAGAACGACGAGTAAGGAGAGATGAATATGGCGAAGATGACGCTGGAGGATCTCCGGAAACTCCGGGACACCAAGAAGACCGACCTGAGGAAACGCGACGCCGACGGAAAATCGATCCAGGTGATCGTCGGCATGGGGACCTGCGGTATCGCCGCGGGCGCGAAAGTCACCCTCGACTCTTTCCTCAAGGCCCTCGATGACAAGAAGCTCGTGGACGACGTGCTCGTGCGCCAGACCGGCTGCATGGGGCTCTGCCATTCGGAGCCCACGGTCGAAGTCCTCGTGCCCGGCATGCCCACCGTGATCTACGGCAAGGTGAACGGCGAAATCGCCAAAGAGATCGTGGAGAAGCACCTCATCGGGAAGAAGCTCCTCGACAACCTCATCATCGATCGACCCGCGGCCGATATCATCGGATCGAAGTAAGGAGGACCGCATGGCCTATAACCACTACATCCTCGTCTGCGGCGGAACCGGCTGCGAGTCCAACAAGGGCGACGAGATCTACCGGAACCTCATCTCCGAGGCGGAGAAACTGGGCGTCAAGGATCAGGTGCAGATCGTCAAGACCGGCTGCTTCGGCTTCTGCGAGAAGGGCCCGATCGTCAAGGTGCTGCCCGAAGATTCCTTCTACGTCGAGGTGAAGCCCGAAGACGCCAAGGAGATCATCGCCGAGCAGGTCCTCAAGGGCCGCGAGGTGAAGCGGCTGCTCTACAAGCAGGACGAGTCCAAGAAGAACAAGCTCGCGGTGGAGGACATCGAGTTCTACCAGAAGCAGTTCCGCATCGTCCTCCGCAACTGCGGCGTCATCAACCCCGAGAACATCGAAGAATACATCGCCCGCGACGGCTACGCCGCGCTGGAGAAGGTCCTCTTCGAAATGACGGCGGAACAGGTGCTCGGCGAGCTCAAGACCGCGGGCCTCCGCGGCCGCGGCGGCGCCGGCTTCCCCACCTGGATGAAGTGGGACCTGACCCGCAAGGCGGTCGGGGAGCGCAAGTACGTCATCTGCAACGCCGACGAGGGCGACCCGGGCGCGTACATGGACCGTTCGACGATCGAAGGCGACCCCCATTCGATCATCGAAGCCATGACGATCTGCGGAAAGACCATCGGCGCCAACGCCGGCTACGTCTACATCCGCGCCGAGTACCCCCTCGCCATCGAGCGGCTCAAGACCGCCATCGAGCAGGCCAAGGACTACGGTCTCCTCGGCAAGAACATCCTCGGCTCCGGCTTCGACTTCGACCTGGAGATCCGGCTCGGCGCGGGCGCCTTCGTCTGCGGCGAAGAGACGGCCCTCCTCCAGTCCATGGAAGGCAAGCGCGGCATGCCGGTTCCGAAGCCGCCGTTCCCCGCCGAGCACGGCCTCTGGGGCATGCCGACGGTCATCAACAACGTGGAGACCTACGCGAACGTCCCCGTGATCCTCACCAAGGGCTCCGCGTGGTTCGCCTCCATCGGCACCGAGAAGTCCAAGGGCACCAAGGTCTTCGCGCTCACCGGAAAGATCAACAACTCCGGCCTCGTGGAAGTCCCGATGGGCACCACCCTCCGCGAGATCGTGTACGACATCGGCGGCGGCATCAAGGGCGGAAAGAAGTTCAAGGGCGTCCAGTCCGGCGGCCCCTCGGGCGGCATCCTGGACGCGTCCGTGCTCGACACCCCGATCGACTACGAGAACCTCACCAAGCTCGGGTCGATGATGGGTTCCGGCGGCCTCATCGTCATGGACGAGGACGACTGCGTCGTGGACGTCTCCCGCTTCTACATGGAGTTCTGCGTGGACGAGTCCTGCGGCAAGTGCTCGCCCTGCCGCATCGGCACGCACCAGATCCACAACATCCTGGAGAAGATCGCGCACGGAAACGGCGAGATGGAAGACCTGGACAAGCTCCAGTCCATCGGCAAGGCCATGACCAAGGCTTCGCTCTGCCTCCTCGGCGGTTCGGCGCCCAACCCGACCCTCTCCACGGTCAAGAACTTCCGCGACGAGTACCTCGAGCACATCGTGGACCGCAAGTGCCGCGCGGGCAAGTGCAAGCACCTCGTCCGCTTCGAGATCGATCCGGCCAAGTGCATCGGCTGCGGCCTCTGCGCCCGCAGGTGCCCGGTCCCCTGCATCGCGGGAGAGAAGAAGACGCCGCACGTCATCGACCAGTCCAAGTGCATCAAGTGCGGCGAGTGCTTCAAGACCTGTAAATTCGGCGCCGTCCTCAAGGCCTAGGACGAAGGTAAGGAGAACATACGATGGTCAACTTGAAGATAAACGGTGTGCCGGTGCAGGTTGAGGCCGGAACCTCGATCCTGGACGCGGCCAAAAAGGTCAACGTCAAGATTCCCACGCTCTGCTACAACCCCGACCTCCCGCCGTGGGCGGCCTGCGGCATCTGCATCGTGCGCATGGAAGGTTCGCCCAAGATGGTGCGCGCCTGCACCACGCCGGTCGCGGAGAACATGAGCGTCATTACCCATGATCCCGAGATCGTTTCGGTCCGCCGCACGGTCATCGAGCTCATCCTCTCCAACCACCCGAACGACTGCCTCCAGTGCCCGCGCAACGGGAGCTGCGAGCTCCAGACCCTCGCCGCCGAATTCGGCATCCGCGAGGTGCCCTACGAGCACTTCCTCAAGGACCTGCCCATCGACAAGTCCAACCCGGCCATCGTGCTCAACCCGCAGAAGTGCGTGCGCTGCGGCCGCTGCGTGAAGGTGTGCCAGGAGATGCAGAACGTCTGGGCCATCGAGTTCCTCGGCCGCGGCGAGAAGGGCCGGATCGCCCCCGCCGCCGACGTCGCGCTCGGCGACAGCCCCTGCATCAAGTGCGGCCAGTGCGCGGCCCACTGCCCCGTCGGCGCCATCTACGAGCACGACGACACGCGGAAGGTCTGGGACGGCCTGGAGAACAAGGACCTGCACCCCGTGGTCCAGATCGCTCCGGCGGTCCGCGTGGCCCTGGGCGAGGAGTTCGGCCTGCCTCCGGGAACCCTCATCACCAAGAAGATCTACGCGGCCCTCCGCCGCCTCGGCTTCAAGACCGTCTTCGACACGAACTTCTCCGCCGACCTCACCATCATCGAGGAAGGCACCGAGCTCGTGAAGCGGCTCACCGAAGGCAAGGGCGAGATCCCCCTCATCACGAGCTGCTGCCCGGCCTGGGTCGACTACATGGAGAAGTACTATTCGGACATGATCCCGAACTTCTCCACCGCCAAGTCGCCCCAGCAGATGATGGGCGCGATGATCAAGGCGTACTGGGCCAAGAAGGCCGGCGTGGACCCCGCTAAGGTCTTCTCCGTCTCCGTCATGCCCTGCACCGCCAAGAAGTGGGAGACCGGCCGCAACGACGACATGAAATCCTCCGGCTTCCAGGACGTGGACGTCTCCATCACCACCCGCGAACTCGCCCGCATGATCAAGCAGGCCGGCATCGACATCCTCAACCTGAGCGAGGAAGAGGCCGACAGCCCGATGGGCCCGTACACGGGCGCAGGGACGATCTTCGGCGCCACGGGCGGCGTCATGGAAGCGGCGGTCCGCACGGCGTACAACCTGGTCACCAAGAAAGAGCTCCAGGACGTCAACTTCAAGGCCGTCCGGGGTCTGGAAGGCGTCAAGGTGGCCGAGGTGGACCTGGACGGGACCAAGATCCGCATCGCCGTAGCCCACCAGATGGGCAACATCGCGGCGGTCCTGGACCAGATCCGCGAGGCCAAGGCCGCGGGCAAGGAAACCCCGTACCACTTCATCGAGGTTATGGCCTGCCGCGGCGGCTGCATCGCCGGCGGCGGCCAGCCCTACGGCTGCACCGACGAGGTGCGCGCCAAGCGGATCGCGGGCATCTACAACGACGATCAGAAGTCGACGTACCGCTGCTCGCACCACAACCCCTTCATCAAGCAGGTCTACGACGAGTTCCTCGGCGAGCCCAACGGCCACAAGGCCCACGAGCTCCTGCACACGCACTACGTGGCCCGCCCGCTGTACATGAAGTAAGGGCGGCGGCCGCTTCCCGCGGCCGCTCGGCATCCAGCGACAGGGGCCGCTCCGGAGATCCGGGGCGGCCCCTGTTTTATCCCCGGCCGCGCCGGGGCGGTGGTATAGTGTGGTATCGCTGAAAGAAGGTGGATATGGCCATGGATACCGTACGGCTTAAAGTGACCGTCGCGTCTATCGCGCTCTGCGTCCTGGGCGCGGCGGCGCAGGCGGCCCCCCGCGCGACCCTCATCGTAACCGAGGGCCGGGATACCTGGAAGGCCATGCAGCTCGGCCCGGCCGCCGAGGGCCGGACTGACCTGGAGGTCGACCCTTCCATGCGGGGTCAGACCCTGGAAGGGTACTGCGGCGCGCTCAACGAGAAGGGCTGGGCCGCGCTCTCAGTCCTTTCGCCGGAGGCGCGCGCGGAGGTCCTCGCGCGGATCTTCAAGGCGGGGGAGGGCCTCGGCCTCAACATGGCGCGCATCCCCATCGGATCGAGCGACTACGCGCTGGAACGCTACAGCCATGACGAGCATCCGGGCGATTACGCCATGGCGAAGTTCTCCATCGACCGGGATCGTCGCATGCTCCTGCCCTACGCCAAGGCCGCGAAGGCGATCCGCGGCGACCTGGCGTTCTGGGCCTCGGCCTGGAGCCCGCCGACCTGGATGAAGACCAACGGGGCCTTCGACTCGGGGGCCATGCGGGACGAGTCGGCGGTCTATGCCGCCTACGCGCTCTACCTTGCGAAATTCGCGGAGGCGTGGGCCGCGGAGGGCCTGCCGATGGCGGCCGTCGCGGTCCAGAACGAGCCGTCCATATTGACCGCGTACCCGTCGTGCGAGTGGCGGCCGGCCCAGTATCGGACCTTCGTCCGCGACCACCTGGGTCCCGAACTCGCCCGGCGCGGCGGGCGGACCGCGGTCATGCTCGGGACCTTCAACCAGTCGGGCAACGTCGACCACGCCCTCGCCGTGCTCGAGGATCCCGCCGCCAAGAAATACGTTTCCATCCTCGGCCTCCAATGGGACGGCCTGCCCATCGCGGAGTACGCGCTGAAGGAGAAGGCCGACCTACGCGTCTGGATGACCGAAACCGATTGCGGCAATTGGCATTGGAAATACGGATTCGATCCCGACAAACCCCAGAACGATTTCGCCTACGCCGCCTATACCTGGCAGCGGATGCGGGAGTACCTCGCGGGCGGCGCGTCGGTGTACAGCCTTTGGAATATCGTCCTGGACGAGACGGGGAAGAGCATCGACGCGAAGCGGCCGTGGCCGCAGAATTCGCCGATCGTCGTGGATTCCAAATCCGGCAAGGTCACGTACACGCCCATGTACTACGCCTTCGGACATTTTAGCCGCTATTCGCCGCCCGGCTCGGTCCGGCTCGGCGTGCGGGGCGCCTACGGCGACGCCGTCGCGTTCCGCGATCCGGAGGGGAGGATGGTCCTACAGGTGTTGAACGCGACGCGGGGGGCTCAGAAGTTGAAGGTCAAGGCCGCGGGGAAGTACTGGGACGTGCGCCTCGGCGGGCACGGTTTCGCGACCCTGATCGTGGCGGAGTGAGGGGGCCCGGAAAAAACGGCGGCGAGGGGATCGCGGCTTCACGGTCGCGGCCCCCTCGCCGATGCGCGCTTATTCGCCCTCTTTTACGATTTCGATCTTGATCCCCTCGTTCGCTTCGGTCTCTTCCTTCGGGGGCACGACCACCTTGAGGATGCCGTTGCGGTAGAGGGCCTTAACCTTTTCCTGGGCGTACTTGTCCAGGGGAACGTAGTATTTCTGCTTCTCGATGTCCTTCAGCTTGAGGCGGCGCTTGAAGTAGCGCACGCCCTCCTCCGGCTGGGGCTCCAGGCCCATCTTGGCGGAGAAGACCATGTAGTCGCCCTGGAAGGAGAGGCTGATGTCCTTCTCGTCGAAGCCCGCCAAGGCGAACTCGAACACCAGGCTGCGGTCGCTCATCATGTACACGTTCATGGGCGGGTACGAATAGTTGGGGTAATAGTCGACGTTGTCGTCCGGGGGGCAGCTGAACGGCCCGCGTTCGCCGAAGGGGCCTTTTTCCCCGAAGGGTCCGCGTCCATCGAATCGATTGCCGAACTGGTTCTGGAATTCGTCGCTGAAATCGCGCGCCGCGTCGAATATCTCGTCGAAGATCGTACCGAGATCCACGTAAACCTTGTTGCCTTTCATAGAAGGCTCCTTATCCGCCGGCCGAAACGGCCCGGCCGTATTGGACCCTCGCAAGGAGCGGTCCGGCGACGCCGTGCATCGACGGACGCCGTCGCTTTCAATATACAACCGGACGGCGCTCCGATCAAGGCGGACAACCGGGGCTATGGCCTCGTCGTACGGAAAAGACTATATTGTGGTCAGGAGGAGCTTATGGAAACAGCGGCATCCTTGAACGACTCCGGTATCGTGCTCACGGAAGCGAACCGGCCGTCCGACGCGATCCCCTTGTTCCAGAAGGCCCTCATACTGGAACCGGGGAACCCGCTTTTGTGGTTGAATCTCGGCATCGCGCAACATCGCCTGGGAGAATACGATGAGGCCGAGGAAAGTCTTGAACGCTGCCGCGCGATCGACGACGATTGCGCCGAAGCCTGGAGCACGTTGGGTCTCCTCCATTACGAGCGGGAGCGCTACGACGAGGCGGAAGCCTGCTATCGCGGCGCCCTGGCCAGGGACGATACCGTCGCCGCCTGCTGGAACAATCTCGGCGTGCTCTACTTCGTGGAAGGCGGGTACGACGAGGCCCGGGAGTGCTTCGAGCGGGCGGTCACCCTGGATCCGCTCTACTATGACGGATTGTTCAATCTCCGCGATGCCTGCGCCGAGCTCGCCGACGCGCGGGCCGTGGCCGAATTCGACCGACGGCTCCGCGAGTTGTCTGCCGGGGGGCACTCCCCGGGGGGCCGTCCCATGGCCCGGCGCTGAGACCGATCGCGCATGAGGATACTCTACGTAGCCGAAGTGGTGGGGAAGGCCGGCGTGTATGCCATGAAGACCGCCCTTCCTGCCCTACAGCGCGAACGCGGGGTCGATTTTACGATCGCCTGCGCGGACGGCGCTACGGGGGGATACGGGCTCGGCCGAAACCACGCGGCCTATCTCCGCAAGCTGGGCGCGGACGCTCTCACGACCGGGGAGTGCGTCTTCTACAAAAAAGACCTCGTGGAAAATATCGGGCGTCTGCCGTACGTGCTCCGGCCCGCCAACTTGACCGCGAGCGCTCCCGGCCTGGGCGCGCGCGTCTATGGCGCGGGAGGCCGGAAGGTGGCCGTCGCGGTGCTCCTCGGCCAGGCCGGCTTCGGCCGCCTCCACGCGGACAACCCGTACGCGGCCCTTCCGGTGCTGCTGGAGCGGCTGCGGAGGGAGACGCCCTTCGTCGTCGTGGATTTCCACGCCAGCGCGACGGCCGAAAAGCTCTCCCTGTTCGCGCTCGCGGACGGGTGGTGCTCGGCGGTCATCGGTTCCCACGGCCGAGTCCAGACGGCGGACGAACGCGTGATGCCGCACGGTACGGCGGCGATCTGCGACGCGGGACGGACCGGCAGCCTGGACTCCGTGGGCGGCACCGACATCGCCTCGCGGATCGCGGAGTACCGCACCGGCATTCCGGATTGGACACGAGACGCCTGGGGGCGACCCGAGCTCCAGGGCGTGCTTATCGATATTCGGGACGACGGCAAAGCGTCGTCGATTGAACGGATTCGGATCGCGTGCGCGCGGCCCGAGAAAGCGGAGGATGGATATGAACGAGATAGCGCGAGTCCTCAAGATGGAGGGGACGTCGATAACGGTTAAAGGCGGCGAACTGGACGGGTGCGTCGGCTGCATGAACGACGCCTGCAAGACGAACGGAAGCCTCTTCATGGCGGAGAACAAGGCCGGCGTGGCGCTTCAGGTCGGGCAGCTCGTGGAAATCGCGACGTCGGCGGGAGCGACGGCCGGGCAGGCCGTGTTCGTCTTCCTGCCCCCCTTCCTCGGCTTCGCCGCGGGCTTCGCCGCCGTCGCCCTCGCGGCCCCCGCCGCCTCGGAGGCCGTTCGGGCCGCGGCCGGCGTCGTGGGCCTCGCCCTCGGCTTCCTGGCCGTGTATCTGGTGCGGAAGGTCGCGCCGAGCAAGGCCATTCCGGAAATCGTGCGGGTCGTGAGCGAGGAGGAGTTCGAGGCCGAACGCTCCCAAGGCGGCGCCGCCGAGATCGAAGAGGCGCTCACCTGAGGGGCGGGGAACCCCGCGGCGGCCGGCGGCCGGTAAGAAACGCGGGGCCCCGGCTTCAGCCGGAGCCCCGTTCTCGCGCATGAATCGTAGTAAGGGTTTTCTCTCGTTTACTTCTGACGGCCGGTGAAATCCTCGCAGGGTTCGTCGCCGCCGAAACGGTGCGTGGCTTCGGGACCGGGCTCCATGCACGCTTCCATGGGGAGCTGCACCATCGTGTCCCCGCAGCAGTCCGGCGCCGGCAGCGCGCTGTCTTGGACAACTTCTTTCCCGCAATCTTCGCAACGATACGTCGTTTTCATCCCGGCCTCCTGAAGTATTCTAAGAATAGTTACGACATACTCTCTCTACAAATATACTGCCTTCCAACGTAAGATGAAAGGAAGGATTTCCGGGGAGCCGCGGCCCTATCGCTGTTCCTTCGCGAGCGCGCAGATGCGCTCCGCCATGGACTCCAGGCCGACCTGTTCCATGACGTGCCCCGATTCCCACGCGACCTTCGGCATCCCGTACACCACCGACGACGCCTCGTTCTGGCCGAGCGTGATGCCGCCCTCGCGGTAGATGGAGCCCAGTTCGCGGGCTCCGTCCCGGCCCATGCCGGTCATGATGACGCCCATCGCGCGGTTGCCGTATTCCCGGGCGACCGAGGCGAAGAGGACGTCCGCCGAGGGGCGGTGGCCGTTGACGGGCGGGGCGTCGGAAAGGCGGGCAATCGCGGCGAGGGCGCGTTTTTCCACCTCGATATGCTTGTCCCCGGGGGCGATGAGGATGCGGCCGCTCTGGATCAGGTCCCCGTCCTCCGCCTCTTTCACGTCCAGGGGGCAGAGGCGATCCAGGCTTTTCGCGAATTCGGCGGTGAATCCCGGCGGCATGTGCTGGACCACGACCACCGGTTGGCTGAGGTCGGGATCGAGCTTGGCGAAGATTTCTCGGAGGGCGTTGGGGCCGCCGGTGGAGATGCCGATGGCGATGATCTCGGTGGTCGCGGGCTTGCGGAGCGGCTTGGGGCGTTCGGCGGTTTTCGGCGCCGCGACGGGGCGCGTCGGCGGGACGGTCCGGGCGGCCTCGTAGGC
>JAEXTK010000295.1 GCA_023406985.1 Spirochaetota bacterium
CGCGGAGGCTCATACCCGAGCAGCTGAGGCGCTCGAGCGCGATGAGGTCGATGCGGCGCTTGGCGTAGTAGTGAACGGAGAACGTCTGAACAGAGAACGACTTACCGCACCGCTTGCACACGAAGCGCCGCACGATGCCGAAGGCTTTGGTCACATGATAGCCGTCGCGCGACCACCATCGACCTCTAGGCTGTTGGTGGTGGGAGCACGCGGCGTGGGGACAGAAGGGAGGGGTGAACAAGGATATCCTCCTGGGGGATCGGATATCCTCAGTACGCCACCGCCGCGTGCGGTGCTTCTATCCGACCTTTACGTTTCCCAATTCTTCGAGACACTAATGTTCTGTAGTCTTGTCGCGCTGAGCGTGGTTTTGAGTTAACGTTACCACACCATCTTTATGGATCACGGGTCGTTCCGACGCTAAGGGATCGCTCCTTTTTCATCTTCGTCGAAATTTTACTTGCGCTTTTCAGATATCAGGATTAACGTTAATCCATGGCCGTCACGCTGAAAGACATATCCGACGCGACCCGTTTCTCCATCAACACGGTCTCGCGGGCGCTCCGCGGGGATAGCCGGATAAGCGCCGCCACCCGGGAAGCGATCATGCGCGTCGCCGAGGAATTGGGGTACATCCCCAACGCCATCGCCACGAGCATGCGTTCCAGCCGCACCCACACCATCGGCGTCGTTTCGGCGGATTCCTCCAACCCCTTCTTCGCGGAAGTCATCATGGGGATAGAGGAGGCGGCGCGGAAGCTGTCCCACAACATCCTCCTCATCAACACCGAGGAGCAGGCCGTCGCCGAACGCGAAGCGATCAAGCTGCTCTTGGGGCGGCAAGTGGACGGCCTCGTCGTTATTCCGGTCTACAACGACGCGGAGAACTTGAAGCTGTATCGGTCCCTTGAAGTGCCCTTCCTTTTCGCCGGCCGCAGGGTCCAGGGTCTGGAGAACCACTCCATCCTCCACGGCGATGCCGAGGGCCAGAAGCAGGTCGTGGAGTACCTCCTGGACAAGGGGCACAAGAGCATCCTCTACATCGCGGGGCCGGACAACATCAGCAACACCGTGGATCGCTTGGAGGGTTTCCATGCCGCCTTCAAGGAACGGGGCCTGGAACCGGACGGCGACTACGTCCTCAAGAGCAGGGGCCATATCGAGGACGGCTACGCCGCGGCGAATTTCGCCTTGAATCAGGGCAAGGAATTCACCGCCGTGGCGTGCTTCAACGACCTCGTGGCGATGGGAGTCCTCAAGTCCCTGCACGAGAACGACTTGGTCGTACCGAGGGACGTGGAGGTCTTCGGCTACGACAACCTCTACATCGCCCAGTTCCTCAGGCCGAGCTTGAGCTCGGTTGACGTGTTCAAATCCCGGCTCGGGCGCACCGCGGTGACGGAGCTCATCCGCCATATCGAGGACCCGACCGCGGAGTATCAAGATATCTGGTTGAAACCGAGGCTGGTTTTCCGGGAATCGGCCCCGACGATCGATTGAGTATGGTTTTTAGGAGGTACTCATGAAAAGGAATAACGGCTTGAGGGTCCTGCTGGGCGCGGTCATCGCCGCGGCTCTCTGCGTACCGCAGGCTATGGCGGGCGGCGCCGCCGAAGGCGCCAAGGCGAGCGGCCCGGTGGAGGTGACGTTCTGGTCGCTCTTCACCGGCGGCGACGGGGAATTCTTCGACGCCATGGTCGCCGAGTTCAACCGAACCCACCCCGATATCGTGGCCAAGACGGACACGGTCAAATTCGACAACTATTACACCAAGCTCACCACGGCCCTCTCGGCCCGGAGCGCCCCCGACGTCGTCGTGGTCCACCAGTCGAACCTGCTGAACTACGTCCCGAAGGGAGCCCTCTATCCCCTGGACGAGACGCTCGCCAAGCTGAAGGCCCCGCTCGACGATTTCGTGGCCGCTCCCCTCGCGGCGACCAAGTTCGACGGCAAGATCTACGCGCTCCCGCTCGACGTGCACCCGATCATCATGTATTACAACACCGAGCTCTTCGAGAAGGCCGGGGTCACCAAGGTCCCGCAAACCTGGGCCGAGGTCGTCGCCGCCGCCAAGCTCGTGCAGGAGAAGACCGGCGCCATGGGCCTGGCCGTGGACAACACCACCGCGACCTACAAGGCCTACACGCTCACCCGCCTGTTCATGTCCATGCTGGAGCAGCAGGGCGTGAGCCTCCTTTCCGCCGACCTGAAGAAGGCCAACTTCAACAACGCGGCGGGCGAGGTCGCGCTCAAGGCCCTCATCGACGAGGTCCAGACATTCAAGATCACCCCCGCGGGCCTCGATTACGACGGCTCGGTGAACGCCTTCAAGCTCGGCAAGGCCGGCATGCACTTCAACGGCGTCTGGGCCACCGGCGCCTTCGAGAAGCAGGCCGGGCTCAAGTTCGCGGGCGTTCCCCTTCCCCCGATGATGGGTAAACCCGCCGCCTGGGGCGGCTCGCACACCCTGGCCCTCCCGGTGCAGAAGACGATGGATCCGAAAAAGGTCGAGGCCGCCGTCACCTTCATCCTCTGGATGACCGAGCACGGCGACATGTGGGCCAAGGCCGGCCACATCCCCACCCGCTCTTCCGTGTACCGGAAGGACGAGTTCAAGGCGCTCCCGTACCGCAAGGGGTACGCGGACGCCTCGGCTTCCGTGGTGCCCTCGCCCCGGACCGCCGCGTGGGAGGAGATCTACAGCACGCTCTCCGACATGCTCGAGCTCGCCGTGGCCAAGAACCAGGACCCGAAGACGGTCCTGCCGGCCATGGAAAGCACGGTCAACAAGATCATCGCTTCCTACTGAGATTCGCGGCGGGGGGG
>JAEXTK010000045.1 GCA_023406985.1 Spirochaetota bacterium
GTCCTACGCTCACCCCGAGTCCAAGAACGACCGGGTCCACGTCTTCGAGATGGGCGCGGGCGGGCCGGGCGCCGAACTCCACGTGGCGGTACTGCCCTCCTCGCGGCCGGCGCGGCAGGGTGCGGGCGGCGTCCATCACGTGGCCTTCCGCGCGGAGGACGCCGATTACGACGCGTGGGCGGAGGCCCTGAACCGGTGGGGCATACCCAACTCGGGCAAGGTGGATCGCCACTGGTTCCGGAGCCTCTATTTCCGCGAGCCCAACGGCATCCTTTTCGAGATCGCCACGGAGGGGCCGGGGTTCGCGGTGGACGAGGATCCGGCCGCCCTGGGGGAGAAGATCGTCCTCGCCCCCTTCCTGGAAGGACACCGGAAGGAGATCGAGGCGGGGCTCAAGCCCATCGATTGAGGGGCCGCCGCGGCCGGGCCGGTATGGCGCGGGCCGGCCGAGGGCACCGTCTGCGACGCCGGCCCCGGGGCGCCGCCGGACGCTCCGTGGGCTTAGGCGGTCTTGAAGCGCCTGAGGCTTTCGTCCAGGAACTTGACGTTCCGGGCGTTGGCCGCGCTGTTTTCGGCGAGGAGCGCCACCAGCTTGCTGATCTGGTTGACGCTGGAAGCCGTCTCCGTGACGCCGAGCAAGTTCTCCTGAGCCACGTCCGCGATTTTTCCGATGGAGGCCTCGATGCTGGCCGTTTCCCCGTGGATGACCTGGGAAGAGCTGGCGATATCTTCGGACAGGCCGGTGAGGTCGCCGAATGAGCGCACGACGGATTGGGAGCTATCCGCGAGCAAGTTCATGTCCGTCATCGTATCGTTGATCTTGCCGGAGATATCCTCGATTCCGCCGATGATCTCCTCCATGAGCTCGTTCGTCGCTTCGGAGTCGTCGGACGCTTTGCGGATCCGTTCCACGGCTGCGGAAAGGGAGGCCGAGATGCTTTTCGATTTTTCCCCGGAAGTCTCGGCCAGTTTCCGGACCTCGTCCGCGACCACGGAGAAGCCCTTCCCGTAGTCACCCGCGTGCGCCGCCTCGATCGCCGCGTTCATCGCCAACAGGTTGGTCTGGGCCGCGACGTTGTTGATGGTTTCGATCATCTCCCGGATGAGTTCCGTAGTCTCGGAGACTTCCTTGATGGCGGCCATGGTTTCCGCGAGCTGGCGTTCCCCTTTGATCGCGATCGCCGAAAGGCCGTCGGAACTCCGCTTGTTGCTTTCGGTCATGGACCTGATGCGCTCGATGCGGGCTCCCATCTCGTTCACCGAAACCGTCGAGCCGCGGATGAGCTCCGCTTGCCGCTCGGTCCGCACGGCGACGTCGTTGGTGGTTCGGTTGATGCCCTGGACCGACTTGTTGGACTGCATGATCTCATCATTCATATGGTCGATGCGGGCCTTGATGCTATCCATGGTCTTGGCGATCTCTATGGAGGCCGCCGATACCTCATGGGAATTATCCGCCAGGCCCAGGCTGATACGGGAACTTTTGTCCCCCACTTCCTTGAGGTCGATGATCACCGAGCGGAGGTCGTTCACGAACTTGTTGAAGTGGCTGCAGAGGCGCCAGACTTCGGAAGTGAAGGCGCTGTCGATGGTCTTGGTGAGATCGCCCTCTCCTTCGGAAATATCCTTGAAACGCGCCGCCACTCGTTCGATCTCATGGACGACGGTCCGCCGCACGACGACGATGAAGAGGAGCACGAACGCCGCCATGAAGATCAGGGCGATCGCCGAAGTGGACGTTACGAATCCCGATAGGTACGCCCGGACGGAATCGTCGCGCAGCCCCAACCTGAGGAAGCCGAGGAGGTCCCCCCGGGAATTCCGAATGTCGGTCCGGTATTCCTCCGTATGCTTGAGGCCCGGGTCGGATACCATCCGGACGTCGCCGGCGGCCTCCAGGATGGACTTCTCGAATTCGGTTCCGAGCAGGCTCTGCCCGATGCGGTCCGGCTCCGCCGTGTGGACGACGCACTGCCCGGCGCCGTCCAGGACGAGGATATAGGCGATCTCGGGATTGCTTTTTCCGATGCTGATGCAGGTGCTCTGGAGGAGTTCCGGGTTGAAGGCCGTCAGGTAGGCCACGCTCCGGTCCTTCACGAAATTGCAGATGAGGTTCGCTTGGGTAAAACGCTGCCGCTCGGCGAAATCGCGTTGGAGGGCGAACTGCACGACGCCGAGCACCAATTCGAAAACCAGGAACGAGAGACAGACGATCGTCGTGAGCCAGATTACGAGGCTCCGCCGTCGGATGGAACTCATTTTTGTTCTCCTTGCCCTCCCCGCCCCACGGCGGGGAGGGCTCGATCATTCACTTCTCGAGGGCGAGGTTCTCGTCGGCCGACCACTCCACCATGGAACCGTCATACACTTTGACGTTCGGAAGCTCGGCGATATAGAGGGCCGCGATCCGGCTCAGGGAGCTGCGCGCCGCCGTCCGGCAATAGAGGATGATCTCCTTGTCTTTCGCGGCGCCGATGGCCGCGAATTCCTTCCGGAGGGTCTCCGCGTCCTTGAAGGTGCCGTCCTCTTTGACGGCGGTCTTGTAGTCCTTATTCACGGCGCCCGGAATGTGGCCCCCGCCGCGCTTGACGTTCGTGCCGCTGATCTTCCCCGTGAACTCGTCGGGGCTCCGGTCGTCCACGAGGATGACCTTCGGATTCTTAAGGTTCTTCACGACGTACGCCTTGTCGACGAGGAACCGATCGACCTGCGGATTCGGCGCGAATTTCGCGGCCGGTAATTTGACGGGGGTCTGTTCCTTGGCCCGCTTTTCCCTGGACCACTTGGCGATGCCGCCGTCCAGGATCTGAGCCTTCTCGTGACCCGCCAACTCGAGGTAGAGGAGCATGCGGGCCGCGTCGCGGGCGTCGGAGGTGTCTTCGTACACGACGACGCGGCTCTCCTTGCCGATGCCGTTCTGCGCGAAGATCGCGGCGAGTTCCGCCGGGGGCGGCGCCATGTTTTCGATGGGCGAACCCTTATCGAAGATCTCCCGGGTGTAGATGTTGATGGCTCCCTTGATGTGGGCGACTCCGTACAGTTCCGCCGTCCGGCAATCGAGGATCACGGCCTTCTCCCCGGATTCCAGGACTTTCGCGAGTCCTTCGGTCGTGATCACGGCGGGAAGCGCGCGTTTGAACGGCTTGGTTTGGGCGGCGCAGATTCCGGCAGCCAGAAGCACGAGTCCGATCATCATGATCCGTTGTTTCGACATACGATTCCTCCATTTTGCCAATCAGAATCTCTATTATTTTATTGTAATCCTCAGGGGAGAGAATTGCACACGCGTAGCCCCGGCCCTTGCAAAAAGGAGGCTTTACGGTAATCCTAGTCGCGTGGGTAGACGCATGCGGCGGAAACGGTCGGCGCTGATACTGCTCTTTACGGTGACCGCGCTCTGCGCCGCGGCCCAAACGCCCCAAGCTCCCCTCCGGCTGCGCTACGCGCACATGAACCCGGCCGACAGCCCGAGCGGGCTCCAGGCCCAGTACTTCGCCGATAGGGTCGCCGAGCGAACGGGCGGCGCGGTCATCATCTCGGTCTTTCCCGACTCCGCGCTCGGGTCCATCGCGGAGATGGCCGCGCAGGTTTCCGCGGGAACGGTGGCAATGCACCACAACACGTACGGCGGCCTCCAGCCCCTATTGCAGGACCTCGGCCTCTTCGATACGCCCTATCTGTACCGGGACGTCGACCACCTCCTGGCGGCCACCGATCCGCAGCGCTCTCCGGTCCTCAAGGAACTCAACGAACGCCTCGTCGCCGAGCGCAAGGTCCGCATCCTCTATTCGTTCTATTTCGGCACCCGCGAGCTCACCGCGAACGCGCCCGTGTTCGCGCCGCCGGACCTGGCCGGCAAGAGGATCCGGGTCATACCTTCCGCGATCTACGAGACCGCCGTGGAGGGCATGGGGGCCGTCGCGATCCCCATCGACTGGAAGGACGTCCCCGCAGCGCTCGCCGCGGGCCGCGCCGAAGGGCAGGAAAATCCGGTGAGCACCATCTTGACTTCCAAGCTGTACGCGAGCCAGAACTACCTCATGCTGACTCACCACATCATGGGGTCGGAGCCGGTCGTGATCAACGAGACCGTGTGGCGGTCCCTGAGCGCGGAGAACAAGGCCGTCTTTCGGGACGTCGCCGCGGAAACCCGCGAGTGGATATCCGCGTATATCCGGAGCAACGAAGAGCGCGACCTCCAAACCTTGCGGAAGAAGGGCATGGTGGTCATCGGAACCGAGGAAGGCCTCCGGGTGGATGCGTTCCGCGCTTCGGTGAACGCGGCCGTCGAGCGGCGGTTCGGCGCCGAATGGGGCAAGTATTACCGCCGGATACGGGCGATGGAGTAGGAGCGGACGCGATGGAACCGACGGTGCTTGACGGGAAGAAGCTCGCGAACGAGATGGAGGCGCGGCTTTCGTCGCGCGTGGCCGCGCTCGCGGAACGGAACATCCGCGCGACCCTCGCGACCATCCTGGTGGGCAGCGATCCGTCCTCCAAGATTTACGTCAACATGAAGGGCGCGGCGTGCCGGAGGGTCGGCCTCGGTACGCGGAAGGTCGAACTGGACGAGGGGACCAGCACGGAAGGCCTCCTGGCCGTGATCGACGAGCTCAACCGCGACGAGGACGTCTTCGGCATCCTGCTGCAGCACCCGGTGCCGCGCCACATCGACGAGCGGGCGTGCTTCGACCGGATCGCGGCGGAAAAGGACGTGGACGGGGTCACCGCGGCGGGCTTCGGGCGCATGGCCCTCGGCGAGAAGGCGTTCGTGTCCGCGACCCCGGGCGGCATACTCCGCCTGCTCAAGCGCTACGAGGTCCCGCTCGAAGGGCGGCGCGCGGTCGTGATCGGCCGGAGCGCCATCCTCGGGAAGCCCGTCGCCATGCTGCTCCTGGCGGAGAACGCGACCGTGACGGTCTGCCATTCCAAGACCCGGGACCTGCCGCGGCTCGTCGGCGAGGCCGACATCGTGGTCGCGGCCATCGGCAAACCCGAATTCGTCAAGGCCGACTGGATCAAGGCGGGCGCGGTGATCGTGGACGCGGGCTACCATCCCGGCGGCATCGGCGATGTGGAGAAGGCCGCCTACGCGCTCTCCTCCGCGTACACGCCCGTGCCGGGCGGCGTCGGACCCATGACCATAGCCACCCTCATGGAGCAGACGGTCGAAGCGGCGGAACGGAAGCTCGCTCCGGCTGTCTAAAGGCCGCGGAACGGCGTATCCTAGGCGGGGAGGTCCACATGCCGGGAAGCTGCCTGTACGCCGTCGTCGGAGAGAACCGCATCGAAGAACTGAGCGAGCTCAGGATGGAGTTCATCCGCGAGCTCCACCCGGAACTTTCCGGACCTCGTCTCGGCGAGATCGCGGCCGGATCGCGCGCCTACATCGAATGGCTCCTCGCCGACGGCGCGTACGTCGGCTTCATCGGCGTCCTCGATTCGGCGATCGTCTGCACCGCGGCCCTCCTCGTGTACCGCCTGCCGCCCCTCGCATCGGCGGAGCCGCGGAAAGTCGGCCACGTGCTGAACTTCTTCACGCGCAAAGCGTACCGCGGGAACGGCTACGGGCGCGGGCTCATGGAATACATCCAGGAGTACGGGAGGGAGCGCGGTTTCCACCGGCTCTTCCTCAACGCCACCGAGGACGGCTATCCCCTCTACCGGAAGTGCGGGTTCACCGACGCCCCCAAGGCGATGGAGTATACTTTTTAGAGCGGAGGTTCCGTATGGGATATTCGATCAAGGAAGTCGCGGAGCTCACCGGCCTCAGCGCCTATACGATCCGGTACTACGGGGATGCGGGCATCCTGGTCGTCGGCAGGGACGAACGGGGCAATCGCCTCTTCGAGGAAGCCGACGTGGAGTGGCTGCGCTACGTCACCTGCCTCCGCCTCACCGGCATGTCCATCGCGCAGATGCGCCGCATCGCCGAGCTGACCCGAGCGGGCGATTCCACGGTGAACGAGCGGCTCCGGCTCCTGGAGTCCCACCGCAAGGAGCTGCGGAAGCGGACGGAGCGGCTCGCGGAGGCGTCGGCCCGCCTGGAGAACAAGATCGCCTACTACGTCGCCATGCGGGAGCGGCTCGCGGACGCGGAGGCGAGTCCGCCGCGGAAGGCCAAAGAGGCGACCACCGCATAGTGTCACGAAGCTTTGGGGAGCGGTGGAAATCGCTTGGCTTCGAGTGGACTCGAAGAAGTATCCTTGCCGTAACGGGGCGCCTGGCGCTCCAGGAGGTCAAGGATGGCGATCGAACATAGGCGGCTCGGCGCGCACGGCGTGCTGGTGAGCAACCTCTGCCTCGGCACGATGAACTTCGGCTGGCAGACGGACGAGGCAGAGAGCTTCAAGATCATGGACCGGGCCCTGGAGCTCGGCATCAATTTCTTCGATACCGCGGACGTCTACGGCTGGGGCGGCGAACAGGGCGACACGGAGCTCATCGTGGGGCGATGGTTCGCCCAGGGCGGCGGGCGCCGCGACGCGGTGGTCCTGGCCACCAAGGTCTTCAATCCGGTGAAGCGGAAGGCGAACCGAGCGGAACCGAACACCGACGGCCGGAGCCTCTCGGCGTACAAGATCCGGAAGCACTGCGAGGGGAGCCTGACGCGGCTCCAGACCGACCGCATCGACCTGTACCAGATGCACCACATCGACCGGGATTGTCCCTGGGACGAGACCTGGCAGTCCTTCGGCGACCTGGCCTCCCAGGGCAAGATCGTCTACGTCGGCTCCAGCAACTTCGCGGGGTGGGACATCGCGACGGCCTGCCAGGAAGCCTCCAAGCGCGGCCTCATGGGCCTGTCGAGCGAGCAGAGCATCTACAACCTCAACAACCGTGCGGTGGAGCTGGAAGTGATCCCGGCCTGCCGCCATTACGGCCTCGGCCTCATTCCCTGGAGCCCGCTGGACGGCGGCCTCCTCGGCGGCGTCCTGGCCAAGGCCGCGGCGGGCCGGCGGACGAGCGAAGAGGTGACGAAAAAACTGGAAGCGAACCGGGCGAAGATCGAAGAGTTCGAACGGTTCTGCAAGGAACTCGGCGAGGATCCCGCCACCGTCGCGCTCGCCTGGCTCCTCCACAACCCGGTCGTGACCGCCCCGATCATCGGGCCGCGCACCGTCGCCCAGCTCGAGGCCGCCGTTCGGGGAACCGAGCTCAAGCTGGACGCCGCCGCTCTCGCGAAGCTGGACGAGATCTTCCCGGGCCCCGGCGGCGAAGCCCCGAAAGCCTACGCGTGGTGAGGAGGACGACATGGAAAAACGCATACTGACACATACCGACCTCAGGGTCTCCCGGCTCTGCGCGGGCTGCATGGGCCTGGGCGGCGGCTGGGATCCGAAAACGAGCCTGACCGCGGAGCACGAGAAGCAGGCCGCGGCCTTCCTGGACGCGGCCCTTGAATTGGGCATCAACTTCTTCGACCACGCGAACATCTACGCCCACGGCAGGGCGGAGGAAGTCTTCGGCCGCGTCCTCGCGAAGAGGCCGGGCCTCCGCGAGAAAATAGTCATCCAGTCCAAGTGCGGCATCCGCTGGGCCGACGATCCTCCCGGAACGCCCCAGCGCTTCGACTTCAGCCACGGGAACATCCTCGAGAGCGTGGAGGGGAGCCTCAAGCGGCTCGGCACCGATTACCTCGACATCCTCCTCCTCCACCGGCCGGACGTGCTGTGGGAAGGCGAGGAGATCGCGGCCGCCTTCGCCGAGCTCAAGGCCGCGGGCAAGGTCCGCTACTTCGGCGTGTCCAACCAGAACCGCGCCTGGATGGAGTACCTCCAGACCTTCCTTCCCGATCCCCTCGTGGCGAACCAGCTCCAGATGAGCCTCCTGCACCACGGCTTCGCCGAGGTCGGCATCTCCTTCAACCAGGCTTCTCCCGGCTACCCGGACGGCTGGGAGGGCGTCATCGAATATTGCCGCCTCAAGGGCGTGGGCCTCCAGGCGTGGAGCCCGCTCGACCGCGGCGCGCTCACGGGCGGCGACGCGTCCGCGTTGACCGCGGCGGGAAAGAAGACCGCCGCCCTCGTGAAGGAGTACGCGGCCGCCCGCGGCGTGAGCGCGGAGGCCGTCGCCCTCGCCTGGCTCCTCCGCCACCCGGCCAAGATCGTCCCCGTGCTCGGCACCGCCCGCCCCGATCGCCTCGCCGCCTGCGCCGAGGCCGTGGACGTCGAGCTGAGCCGGGAGGAGTGGTATAGCCTCTTCGAGGCCGCCCGCGGAAAACCGATGCCGTAAGGCCCACCGCCGCTGCGCGGGCGCCGCCGCTCCTCCGGCGGCGGCGCCCGGCCATTCGCTCGATTTTTATCGCTTGCCAGTACCGTTAATACCCTTTACACTGCCGTTACATTAATTCTTCCGGAGGACCCCGTACATGAAGCGACTCTTGATCATCGCCCTAGCCGTCAGCGCCCTTTTCCTCTCGTGCGACCCCAATGCTGGTAGTGATTCCGGTATCAACGGAAAGTGGGTGCTGAGCACCGTCGACGGCGCCTCGGTCAACGCCCCCCCACTTACCGGTCTCTACAGCGTTACTCTGACGATCAGCAACGAAACCACCTATACGGTAACCGGAACCATCTTCGGATTCGCGTACGAGGACAGCGGCACGGTCACCAAGAAATCCGACACCGTCTATACGCTCACCAATGCGTATGATGAATCGACCGATTACACGCTCGACGGCGATAAGCTCAGCTACACGGAAGTCGACGAAGATGATCCGTCCGACACCACCGTGTACGTCTTCAAGCGAGACTGAGTAAGCCTTTTACCTACCTGTCGTCCGCCTCGATTTCCGGGGCGGGCAGTCTTCCGAACCTCCGACGCCATCCTTACATTCCGCGTGCATCCTCCGAGGGCCAGAACTCTCGCCTATCTCGTGTCGTCAATAGTGTCCTGAAGATTTGGGAAAACGGCGGACGAGGCTACCGACTAGGGCGTTCGGCGCCCGGGGGAGCGGCGGGACCCCGCAGCGAAGGACCTCCGGTCCGGAGCGAGGAGGCCCGCCGCTGGAGGGCGTGCCGGATGGACGGCGGGCGCGGGGTCTGCCGTGACGCCCCCCGAACTCCCCATTTTTTCCCCAATCTTCGTGACACTGGAGTGGCGCGACGGCGAACTTCTTTGTCGTTATATATGACCTAAATTATAATATATATGTCGATCCTGAGGCCTTTCGCTCGTCGTATCGGCAGGAGGCACGAAGATGCGTTTCATGATCATACGGAAAGCGGACGCGGAGACCGAGGCGGGCGTCCTGCCGGGCGAGGACCTGATGAACGCCATGGGCGCGTACAACGAGGAGCTGGCCAAGGCCGGCGTCTTCCTGGACGGCGTAGGCCTCAGGGCGAGTTCCCTGGGCGCCCGCGTCAAATTCTCCAACGGAAAGCCGACCGTGATGGACGGCCCCTTCACCGAGGCCAAAGAGCTCATCGCCGGCTTCACGATGATCCAGGCCAAGTCCAAGGCCGAGGCCATCGAGTGGGTCAAGCGCTGGCCGGTGGAGGACGGCCACGGCAACGCCGAGATCGAGATCCGCCAGGTCTTCGAAGCGGCGGATTTCGCCCAGGGGCCGGCGCTCGAACGGCACGAACGCCTGCGCGATCGGATGCAGGGGGCCGAGGCCGAGGGAGCGCGGAATCGATGACGAATACCGTGCGTTCCAAGGACGGCACCCCGATCGCCTATTCCAAGGTCGGAAGCGGCCCGGCGCTCATCTTGGTGGACGGCGCGCTCTGCTACCGCTCGGTCGGCCCGAGCGGCCCCCTGGCGGAGCTCCTCGCGCCGCATTTCGCCGTCTACACCTACGACCGGCGGGGGAGAGGCGAGAGCGGCGATACGGCGCCCTACGCCGTGGAGCGGGAGGTCGAGGACCTCGACGCGCTCATCCGCGAGGCGGGCGGGTCGGCGGCGCTCTACGGGATCTCCTCCGGCGCAGCCTTGGCCCTGGAGGCTGCCGCGCGGCTCCCGGCCGTCGGCAAGCTGGCCGTTTACGAGGCTCCCTTCATCGTGGACGATTCCGCGCCGCCCCGCCCGAGCGACCTGACGGACCGTCTGCGGACGCTCGTGGAGAGCGGACGACGGGGCGCCGCCGTCGCGCTCTTCATGAAGACGGTCGGTACGCCCGCGTTCTTCCGGCTCTTGATGTCCCTCATGCCGATGTGGCGAACGCTCAAGGCGGTCGCGCACACGCTTCCCTACGACTTCGCCATCCTGGGAGACTCCGGTTCCGGCCGCCCCCTCCCGTCGTCGCGCTGGTCCGGAATCAAGGCCCCCGCGCTCGTGATGGCCGGCGGCAAGAGCCCGGCGTGGATGCGGAACGCGATGAGGTCCGTCTCGGAACTCCTGCCCGGCTCCAGGTACCGGATCCTGGAGGGGCAGACCCACCTGCTGAAAGCCGAGGTCGTGGCCCCGGTCCTCGCGGAATTCCTCGCATGACGTTCAGCGCAACGATTCGGCTGGACGGGAAAACGGCCACCGGGATCCGCGTTCCGGAGGAGGTGGTCCACGCTCTGGGCGCGGGAAAGCGGCCGCCCGTTCGCGTGACCATCGGCGGCCATACCTACCGCAGTACGGTGGCCCCCATGGGGGGAGAATTCCTTTTGCCCCTGAGCGCGGAAAACCGCTCGGCGGCGGGCATCCGGGCGGGGGACCAGGTAACGGTGTCGATCGAATTGGACGAAGCGCCGCGGACCGTGGAACTGCCCGCGGACCTCCGTTCCGCCCTGGAAGCCCGCTCGGGCGCCCGCGCGGCCTACGAGGCCCTGGCGTTCTCCAAAAAGAAAGAACTCGTGCGGCACGTCGCCGAGGCGAAAGCCCCGGAAACCAGGCTGCGTCGGATCGCGGCGGGCGTGGAGAAATTGATGGCGCCCGCGGAAGGAAATCCCCAAAGTCGATAGGAGCGTCCGGATATGGCCCCCGATGTTCGTTGTACCGTGGAGGCGGTCTGGAGGATAGAATCGGCCAAGATAGTCGCCGCGCTGGCCCGGATGGTCCGCGATGTCGGAACGGCCGAGGATCTGGCGCAGGACGTCCTGGTGACCGCCTTGGAAAAGTGGCCGCGAACGGGCATGCCGGACAACCCGGGCGCCTGGCTCATGGCGGCGGCCAAGCGGCGGGCGATAGACGGCTTCCGCCGTCGCCGCAGGAAGGAAAAGGCGGAGCGGGAACTGGGACGCGACCTGGAGCTCAAGACCGAGCTGACGCGGCTCACCGCGGAAAGTTCGATCCGGGAAGAGATAGAGGACGATCTCCTCAGGCTCATCTTCACCGTCTGCCATCCCCTCTTGCCGGCCGAGGGCCGCGTGGCGCTCACGCTGCGCGCCTTGGTGGGCCTCACCAGCCCGGAAATCGCGCGGGCGTTCCTCGTGAGCGAGACGACCGTGGCCCAACGCATAGTCCGCGCCAAGCGGACGCTCAGGGAAGCCCAGGTCCCCTTCGAGGTTCCGTCGGGACCGGACCTCGCGCCGCGGTTGGCCTCGGTGTTGGAGGTCATCTACCTCATCTTCAACGAGGGCTACGCGTCGACCGCGGGCGAGGACTGGATACGGCCCGAGCTCTGCGAGGACGCGCTCAGGATGGGCCGCGTGCTGGCCGCCTTGGCGAGCGGGGAGTCGGAGGTCCACGGGCTGGTGGCGCTCATGGAGCTCCAATCGTCGCGCCTCGCCGCCCGCGTAGGGCCGGGCGGGGAGCCTATCCTCCTCCTGGAGCAGGACCGGATGCGCTGGGACCGGCTGCTGATCCGCCGCGGCCTGGCTGCCCTGGAGCGCGCTCGGGAGCGCGCACGGGAGCGGGGAGGGCCGCTCGGGCCGTACGCCCTCCAGGCTTCCATCGCGGCCTGCCACGCGGTCGCGTCCAAGGCCGAGGAGACCGATTGGGCGCGCATCGCGGCCCTCTACGACGGCCTCGTCCAGCTCCTCCCTTCGCCCGTGGTCGCGCTCAACCGGGCGGTCTCCTACGCGATGGCCTACGGGGCGGAGGCGGGCCTGGAGCTGGTGGACGAGCTCGTCGGCCATCCCGCGCTCCAGGCCTACCACCTCCTCCCGAGCGTCCGCGGGGATTTCTTGGCCAAGCTCGGGCGCTGCTCCGAGGCGGAAACGGAGTTCCTCCGCGCCGCTTCCCTCACGCGGAACGGCCGCGAACGGAAATTGCTGCTGGAGCGGGCCGCCTCTTGCGCGGGATCGTAGCGGCCGCCACGATCGCCCGCGGGGGCCCGAGGCGCGTCCGGATAATCCCGCGCTCGTGGATCGGGCTCCCCGAGGGGCCTTCGCTCATTCGAACCCGACCACCCGATGCGGGACGTACGGCGCTTCCAAGCGGCCGACCTCTTCCGCGCTCAGCGCGACGCCGAGCGCGGCCACGGCGTCTTCCAGATGCGGGGCCTTGGTCGCGCCGACGATGGGGGCGACGATCCCCGGCCTCGACAGCACCCACGCGAGGGCCACCTGGGCGGGCGGCAGGCGGCGGGCCGCCGCGACGGCGATGAGTTCGTCCACCACGCGCCGGTCGGCCTCCTCGCTGGCCCGGTAGAGCGTTTCCCCGAACGTATCGGTCTTGGTCCGCTCGGTCGTTTCCGATTTCCAGGGGCGGGTCAGGCGGCCGCGGGCGAGGGGGCTCCAAGGAATGACGCCGATGCCTTCCGCGCGGCAGAGCGCGAGCATTTCCCGTTCCTCTTCCCGGTAGAGCAGGTTGTAGTGCGGCTGCATGGAGATGAACCGCGTCCAACCGTGGAGATCGGCGACGTAGAGCGCCTTGGCGAATTGCCAGGCGTACATGGACGACGCCCCGATGTACCGCGCCTTGCCGGCTTTGACCACGTCGTGGAGGGCCTCCATGGTTTCCTCGATGGGCGTGGAGTAGTCCCAGCGGTGGATCTGGTAGAGGTCGACGTAGTCCGTGCCGAGGCGCCGGAGGCTGTCGTCGATTTCGCGCATGATCGCCTTGCGGGAGAGCCCCGGGCTGTTCGGATCGCCCGTCCGCATGGGGTAAAACACCTTAGTCGCGATCACGAGGTCGTCGCGCCGCGCGAAATCCCGGAGGGCCCTGCCGACGACTTCCTCGCTCGCGCCTTTGGAGTACATGTTGGCGATGTCGAAGAAGTTGATCCCGAGCTCGAGCGCCCGCTTGATGAAGGGGCGCGACTCCGCCTCGCCGAGGGCCCAGGCGTGGTGTCCGCTCGCCGGGTCGCCGTAGCTCATGCAGCCGAGGGCGATCCGGGAAACCTTGAGCCCCGATCTACCGAGATTCACGTATTCCATTGCGCTTCCTCCCATGGACGATACTCAGCCTGCCTTCCAGTATGATAGATTTTCTTTGAGGTGACGAGCATGAAGGACACGTGCATCTTTTGTTCCATCGCGGCCGGCGAGGCGCCGGCCCAGATAATCGGAGAGACCGAGCGCACGCTCACCATCCTGGACCTACGTCCCGCCGCGGACGGCCACGCCCTCGTCATCCCGAAGCGCCACTGCGCCGACGTCCTGGACTGTCCAGGCGACCTACTCGGGGAACTCATCGCCGAAGCCGCGAGGACGGCGCGGCTGCTCAAGGATCGGCTCGGGGCCTCCGGCGTCAATATCCTGAACGCCAACGGGAGGACGGCCCAACAGACCGTCTTCCATCTCCACTTCCACGTGGTGCCCCGGTACGAGGGGGACGGACTGGACCTGCAGCTCCATGGCCGGGGAGCGCGCGCTCCCTTGGACGAGATCCGGCGACAGCTTCTGAAGTCCGAACCCACCGGCGGTTAGCGCGAAAAAGAGCGCGGGAGCGCGATCGCTATTGGAAAAAAAAGCGTATTTATTTACTATTTAGTCATAAATAGTCCCGTATAAGGAGCCTCTATGAAACGGTTTTACATCGTATTCGCGGTCCTCAGCCTGTTCGCGATCGGAGCCTGGGCGGAGGATATGCGGATCGTCGTGCCGTACGTCGGCACGTACTCGGAGACGCGCGACGTCGAAAATGCCGGAGAGCTCGATGAGACGGGCCTGTTTACGGGACTCTATTTCCAATGGATCGATCCCGAGTCCTATCAATGGAACACCTTCGTGTACTACGTCCCCGACGTGAACTACGCGAGCACGCTCGGCGGACACTTCATCTTCGACAAATACTTCGGCCATTCGCCTTCCGGGAAATTCCTGGTCGGCGGCGGGGTGGAGGCGCTGTACGTGAGCATGGACGCGGGGTCGGATCTGAGCACCCCGCCGGTCACCGTCTCCGACTTCACGATGTCGATGTCCCTCTTCGTCCCCTATCTGCGGGTCGGAAAGTACTTCACCGCGAAAGCGGGTCCGGCCGACTTTTCGGCGCTGCCCTGGGTCGGCGTCGAGCCGCAGTGGCTCTGGGGCGATCTGAAAACGGCGGGCACGATGCCGTTCCCTCCGTTCGCCTTCTCGGAGAAAGTATCCCTCGACGATTCCGCCCTCTACGGGATCACGGGCCTCAACCTCAAGGTCACGCTCTTCCACTTCATCGATTTGGAGGGGAAGTACCAGGCCACCTTCGACGATTCCGATTACTTCAACACCTGGAGCGGTCTCGCGAACGTCTACCTGAGCAGGACCTGGGGGCTGTCGTACCGCTTCAAGCTCATGGAGACCGGCCAGGGCGATAGCTTCCAGCACTACGTCGGCGTCGCCTACGTGTTCTAGGCCGAGCGGGCGCGAGCCAGCCCGAGTAGGTCCACGGATGGATCGGCGAGCTGTCCCGCGCTCGGCGCGGCGTTCCGCCGCATGAGATACTCCACGGCTATCAGCGCGTTGGACATGCCGAGGCTGGCCGCGGCGGCCAGCCGTCCTTTCTCGTAGTAGCCCACGAGGAATTTTCCCGCCTCGATATCCCCCCGCACCGCCGTCTCGTCCCAGGCCCGCGACGAACCCACGTAGTGGAGGCCCTGCTTGTGCTGCCGGGTCCAGAAGAAGGGCACTTCGTCGTAGGCGGCCGCGGATCCGAGCATGCTCCGCGCCGCGTGCATCCCCTGGCGTTCGGCCACGACCCAGTGTTCCGAGCGGACGGCGCCCCCGATGGAAGGCACGAGGGCCAGGTCGCCCGCGGCGAAGATATCCGGATGCGCGGTGGCCAAGCGGCCGTCGACGGGCACTTCCCCGCCGCGGACGAGTCCCGCGCCTTCCAGGTAGTCCACGACGGGCCGGACGCCGAGGGCGAAGACGACGAAATCCGCGGCGAGCTCCATCCCTCCGGAGAGGACCACGAGTTTTGCGCCTACCGGCCCCGCGATCCTCCCCACCGTGGCGCCGAGCCGGAAGGCGACGCCCGCGGCCTCGTGCGCGGCCTTGAGGAAGCCGCCGACGCGGTCGCCGAGGAGGCGGCCGAGGGGCACGGGTTCCGGGGCGACGACGGTGACCGCGAGGCCCCGCTCCCGGAAGGAGCTCGCGAGCTCCAGGCCGATGAAGCCCGCCCCGACGAGGACGACCGATTTCGCGCCCTCCGCCGCCGCGGCGACGGCGCGGCCGTCGGCGAAACTGCGGAGCGTAAAGCAACCCGGTCCCTCCGCGCCGGGGATGGCCGGCGCGACGGGAGCGGCGCCCGTGGCCAGGAGCAGTTTGTCGAAGGCGATGGTCTCCCCGGCCGCGGTGGTCACCGTTTTGCTTTTCGGGTCCACGGCGCTCACCTTCGTGCCGGTCCGGAGCTCGATGCGCTGAGTCTCGTAGAATTTCCGGCTGCGCAGCGGCATCCACTCGGCTTTCGCCGTGCCCGCGAGGAATTCCTTGGAGAGGTTCGGCCGGTCGTACGGTCCATCCTCCTCGGCGCTGAGCAGGATGACGCGGCCCGCGAACCCTTCCCTGCGGAGGGTTTCCGCCGCCGCGTTGCCGGCGGCGCCGCCGCCCACGATGACGAAGACTGCCGGATCGGTGCCCTCGACCTTCGGAGAAGCCGCTTTCTCCGCCGGACCGAGCCAGACCTCGCCGTCCATCACGCGGACGGGGTAGGTCGCGAGGTTCTTGAGGGCGGGGGGCGAGAGGAGCCGGCCCGTCCGGACATCGAACCGGGCATCGTGGCACTTGCAGACGATCTCGTTCCGGATGAGCGCGCCCTCGTTCAGGTCGCATTCGTAGTGGGGGCAGGCGTTGGCCACCGCGTGGAGCCGTCCGTCGAGGCGGACGAGATAGGCGGCCGCGTCGCCGACCTGAACGACCTTCGGGACCCCTTCGGCGAGGTCGCTTTCCCGGCATGCTCTGACCCATTCACCAGCGTCCATGGCAACCCTCTTTTGCGCTAATGATAGGATCCCCGTCTCGATATTACAATACTAGTAAACATTATCGCTTCGCTTTTCGTCGAACTCGCTACCCGCGGGCTTCGCCGCGGCTTCTTCGCAGCCGCGGGTCACCGGCCCGCGCCGAAAAACGGATGTGCGGGCGGCCGAAAGCCTGTTAAAATCCTAATCGAGAAATAAAGGAGGAAAAAGTGAGGAAACGCGCGGCATCTCGATATCGGATCCTGTCCTTCGACGGAGGCGGCCTGCGGGGGCTGCTCAGCCTCGATCTCTTGGCCCGCATCGCCGCGAAGACGAAGAACGCCGCGTGGTACGCCGAGGCGCGGCTCTTCGCGGGGACCTCCACGGGAGGCCTCATCGCGCTCGCGCTGGCCGACGGCCAGAAGCTCGACCGTATCCGGGAATTCTATACCGGTTCGGGGCCGCGGATCTTCAACCGCAAGACGCTCTACTATTTCACGTCCTTCCTCCGCACCCTCCACGTCGGCTACAAGCGGGAGGAGCTGGAAAAGAACCTCGCGGAGATGTTCTCCGGCAAGAGAATCACCGAGCTCGACAAGAAGGTGCTCGTGGTCTCCTTCGACGTGAACAAGGAAGTCTCTCCCGGCCGCTTCGTCTGGCAACCCAAGATCATCCATAACTTCCCGCACAAGAGCGACGACCTCACCCTGGTGGAAACGGGGCTCCGCACGAGCGCCGCGCCGACGTACCTGCCCTCCCGCGCCACCTTCATAGACGGGGGCGTCTGCGCGAACAACCCTTCGATGTGCGCCCTGACCCAGATCCTGGACGACCGCGGCGGCGAAGGCCAGTCCCTCGACCATGCGGTGCTCATCTCCGTCGGCACCGGCAACCAGCCTGCGCCCATCTCCCGCCGGAACCTCAAGTGGGGTATCTTCCGGTGGAACACCAAGCTCCTCAAGCTCCTCGGGGACGGCGGCCTCAAGATGGTGGACTACCAATGCCAGCGCATCCTGGACGAGGACCGGTACCTCAGGATCGACGTGGACCTGACGGAGAAGATCGATCTGGACGACGTGCGGAAGCTGGACGAGATCGAGCGGATCGCGGCTTCGGTCCCCGACTCCAAGATCGCGGAGTGGGCCGCCTGGATCGACAAGAATTGGTGACCGCGAGCGCGGGCGGCGGCGGGATCGCGTCCGCTCCTCCCGCTACCGGCCGGCTCGCCGCCACGCTCCGGGAGACACGCCCTCCCTCGTCTTGAAGACGAAGTGGAACCGTTGGAGGCTGCCGAACCCGCTGGCCTCCGCGACGGAATCCAGGGGGAGCTCGGACGCCGCGAGCAGGCGTTTGGCGCGATCGAGCCGGGCTTCCTCGATCGCCTCCCGGATGGTCGCGCCGGTGGCCGCCCTGAAGCGTTTCTCTATGGAACGCCGGGAGGCCGGGAGGGCGGCGACGAGGTCCGCGGCGCCGAGCCCCAGTTGCGCGTTCGCCCGTATCCAGGTGGCGGCCGCGGCCACCAAGGGATCATCGGAAACGACCACCCGCGTGCTCTCCCGTTCCACCACCGAGAGGGGGGACACGAGCCGCGCGCGCGGGGCGGAGAGTTGACCCCCGAGGGCCGCGTCGAGCATGGCGGCGGCCGCCATCCCGATGCCCTCGCAGTCCAAGCGCACGCTGGATAGGGACGGATCGGCCAGTTCGCAGAGCAGGTCCTCGTCGTCGACCCCGAGCACCGCGATGTCCGCGGGAACCGCGAACCCCGCTCCGCGGCAGGTCTCGGCGACCTTGAGCCCCGCCACGTCGTTGCAGGCGAAGAGGGCCGTCGGTACGGGGACGGAGCCCAGCCAGGAGGCGAGCTCATCGGTACCCCGCGGCCGTTCGCGCCACCACGCGAGCGGCCGTTCGAACCGCGGCAAGGCGCGTTCCGCGATCCCCGCGGCTTCCGCGAAACCGCGCAGCCTGAGGCGCGACCAGGCGGTCCCCTCGACTCCGCAGAACGCGAAGCGCTTGAAGCCCAGGGCGCGCAGGTATTCCCCCGCGCGGCGGCCCGCCTCGAAGTCGTCGTTGTTCGCTTCCCGCAGGCCGGCTCCGACGTACGCGCCGGCCACGTCCACCACCGGCAGGCCGAGGCGCGCGAGTTCCCGGGCTTCCGCCGGACTCTCCGCCCGCGCGATGATGCCGTCCGGCCGCGGCGATCCGCCCGACTCGAGCTCCCGCGGATCGGCGAGGAGCCGGCCGTAGCCGTACAATTTCCATTCGGCCTTGGCCTTCGCGTAGCGGATGACGCCGCGGGCCACGGCGCGGCCGTACGCGTCGTCCAGGCCGACGAGGAGTTCTATCCTCAACACGGGCGGCCGTCCCCGGCGTCAAGGTCGAGCTCCCAGAACATGACGTCGGGGAGGGGGTTGTCGTAGTACGGCGCTATGCGCGCGAACCCCAGCGCGCGATAGAGGCCGACGGCCTCGCCGAGGCGTTCCAGCGTATCGAGCCGCATGCGGCGATACCCGAGCTCCCGGGCCGCGCGGATCACCCGCTCCGCAAGCGCCTTGCCGACGCCGGCGCCGCGGTATTCCGGGCGGACGAAGAGCCGCTTCATTTCGCAGACGCCGTCCTCCATCCTGCGGAGCGCGACGCAGCCCGCGGGTTCCGCGCCGCCTTGGGCCATATCCATGGAAGCGAGGAAGAGCGCCCCGTGCGGAGGCGCGTACTTCCCCGGGAGGCTCGCCAGTTCATCCTCGAAGCCTTGGAAGGACAGGTCGACGCCGAGGAAGGCGCCGTATTCGCGCATGAGGACGCGGACGGTCGCCACCTCGCTTCCGCCCGTAACGGCTTGGACGCGCGGAGAACGGTCCCTCCTCCGCTCGAGGATACGCTCGGCCTCCCGGAGGTGGGTGACGAGCGCTTCGATTTCCGCGGAGGAGAGACCCGCGGTGAGGGATTCCACCTCCCGGTCCGAGGCCCGGTCGATAGCCGCCGCGGCGTCCCGACCCGCCTCGGTGAGTTCCAGCATGAGTACGCGCCCGTCCTCCGCATCCCGGCGCGTCGCGACCAGGCCTTCGGTCACGAGCCGTTTGACGACCCTACTCAGGTACCCGACATCCATCTTGAGCTCGGCGTTGAGGGCGCTCTGCGAGTGGATGCCTCTCCGGGCGATTTCCAGGATCACGCGGGCCTCGGTGAGCGTGAAGCGCGTATCGAACCGATACCGCGACAAGAGCCCGAGCCGGTTGGTGTAGTAGCGATTGAAGTGCCTTATCGATTTATGGGCCGCGTCGACTTCCCCGTGTTCGCTCACCTGGATTCTCCTGATGGCATCCTGACTTTGAAACGAGGATACGAGATTAGGTTGACTTAGTCAAGTAAATCTCTTCCCGCGGCTGCGCCGGCGCCGCAGGGCTTATCCTTGCGCAAAACGAGATAGAGAGTACGCATTTTGAGTATAGCGCCATCCTCGATGCGGGGCTAGCATCGTCCCTGGAGGAAACGCTGCATGATGAACGGATCGAGCTCTGTCCCCCGGCCGCGCGTATTCAAGACCGCTTCCGGAGCGATCATCCCGCCGATCGGCCTCGGCACCTTCGGCTCCGACTCCGTCGGCGCGCAGGAGGTGGCCGACGCGGTACGCTACGCGATCGGCATCGGCTATCGGCATATAGACTGCGCCTCGGTGTACGGCAACGAGGCGGAAATCGGGCTCGCGCTCAGCGACGCCCTGGCAGGGCGCGCGGGCTACCCGGCCGTAAAGCGCGAGGAGCTCTGGATCACCTCCAAGCTCTGGAACGACAAGCACGAACCCGCGGACGTGGCGCCGTCCTTCGAGAAGTCCCTGCGCGACCTGCGCCAGGACTACCTCGACCTCTACCTCGTGCATTGGCCCTTCCCGAATTTCCACCCGCCCAAGTGCGACGTCACCTCGCGGAGCCCCGACGCCCGCCCCTATATCCACGAGGAGTTCATGGCCACCTGGCGGGAACTCGAGAAGCTCGTGGATCGCGGCCTCGTGCGCCACATCGGCGTCTCCAACGTCACCGTGCCGAAGCTGAAGCTGATCCTCCGCGACGCACGGATCAAGCCGGCGGTCAACGAGATGGAACTCCACCCCCATTTCCAGCAACCGGAACTCTTCGACTTCGTCGCGCAAAACGGCCTCGTGCCGATCGGCTATTCGCCCCTCGGCTCTCCCGGCCGGCCCGAGCGGGACCGCACCGCGGACGATACGGTGGATATGGAGGACCCGGTCATCGTGAAGATCGCGAAGGACCACGGCGTCCACCCCGCGGCGGTCTGCCTCAAGTGGGCCGTCGGCCGCGGCCAGATCCCCATCCCCTTCTCGGTGAAGCCGCGCAACATCGAATCGAATCTCAAGGCGGTCATGGAGGATCCCCTCACCGAGGCCGAGCTCGCGGCGATCGCGCAGATCGACCGGAATTGCCGGCTCATCAAGGGACAGGTCTTCCTCTGGGAAGGCGCGTCCGGTTGGGAAGATCTCTGGGACCTGGACGGAACGATAACGAAGTAAGGAGGGAGACATGGAAGGCAAGATGAAGGGAGCGATCCTCCCCGGCGACAGCACGGTGGCGTTCAAAGAGTACGGCATTCCGAAGCCCGGCCACGGCCAGGTCCTCGTGCGGACCAAGAGCTCCACGATCTGCGGCTCCGATATCCGCGCGATCTATCGGGAACACCTCGGCAAAGGGCCCGAAGGCTACCAGGGCGTCATCGCGGGCCACGAGCCCTGCGGGCAGGTCGTGGAGGCCGGTCCCGGCCTCAAGCGATTCAAGGTCGGCGACCGGGTCATCGTCTACCACATCTCCGGCTGCGGCGTCTGCCACGACTGCCGCATGGGCTACCAGATCTCCTGCTCCAGCCCCCACCGCGCGGCCTACGGCTGGCAGCGGGACGGCGGCATGGCCCCGTACATGCTCTGCGACGAGAAGGACCTCGTCGCGCTCCCCGACGGGCTCACCTATACCGACGGCGCCCAGGTCGCCTGCGGCTTCGGCACCGTCTACGAGGCCTTGGAAAAGATCGGCATCTCGGGGAACGACGCGGTCCTCGTGGTCGGCCTCGGTCCCGTGGGCCTCGCGACCCTCATGCTCGCCAAGGCCATGGGCGCGAACCTGCTCGTGGGCGTGGAGGTCCAGAAGGAGCGCATCGAGCTGGCCAAGAAGCTCGGCCTCGCGGACCACGTCATCGCTCCCGGACCCGAAGCTGCCGCCAAGCTCAAGGAGCTCTCGGGCGGCCGCGGCTTCGAGCGCGCCGTCGACTGCTCGGCCCACGCGGACGGCCGCGCCCTCGCGATCCGGGCGACCCGCCAGTGGGGCAAGATCGCCCTGGTGGGGGAGGGCGGCACCGTCACCTTCAACCCGAGCCCCGACATCATCCACGACCAGAAGACCATCTACGGCTCCTGGGTCACCTCCCTCTGGCGGATGGAGGACCTGGTCGAGCGCCTGGTGCGCTGGAACCTCCACCCCGAGGTCCTGGTGACCCACCGCTTCTCCCTGGACAAGGCCGACGAGGCGTACCGCCTCATGGCTTCGGGCGCCTGCGGCAAGGTGGCCGTGTGCTTCGACGAGGAGCTCAAGTAAAGGGGGGACGCCCATCACCGTAAAGCCGGGACGCGCGCAGGGATCGTCGCAGCGTCGGGGCCCGGACGAACGCGAGGCCCCGGGCACGGCCCGGGGCCCGGGCGTTCGCCCACCCTTCGCCTACGGCTGCGGATCGGCGCTCATCGAATCGCGCCTCACCCACGCTGCATCCATTCGAACCGCGCGCGTCCTGCCGGTACGGTGAAAGGCGATACCCGTACTAAGGCGGTCCCCCCTCGCTCTGAACTCCTCACGCGCGGATTATTGAGAGGTCCGCGGCGCTTCTGGCGTACAAGGTGGCACAGATCCGATAGAAAGCGCGCGTTCCGGGGTTCTCCGCTACCCCCGGGCCTCTGTCTGGCCGCGGGGGCTTCGGGCCGTTCAGGCGCAGCAGGTGCGCTCGAGGCCTTCCATGTGGATGGCGACGATTTCCCGGATGTCGGCTTCCTTCAGGGGAAGCTCGGCCCGTTCCCAGCCCATCCGGATGCCGTCGTAGAGGATGTAGATCATCTGGACGATGAGTTCGGGGGCTATGTCCCGGCGGATCTCGCCGGTTTCGATCGCGCGCCGCACCGCTACCAGCTTCAGGTCGTAGACCTCCCGCGTCACGGCCAGGAAACGTTCCTTGAGTTCCGCGAGCTCGGGAATCGTCTCGATGCCCGCGAAGAAGGTCGCATGGAACCGCTTGTAGAGGTCGAGGCAGCCGTAGACGGTTTGTTCGAGTTGTTTCAGGATGCCCGGATAGGGTTGGGCGTAGATGCGCTCGTTGTTCTCGCGGAGTTCCCGCTCCCAGAGGCCGTACGCGGCCTCGTAGAGGCCGTATTTATCCTTGAAGTGGTAATAGACCGGGCCCCGCGATACGCCGAGCGCGTCGGTGATGTCGGTGAGGTTCGTCGCGGCATAGCCTTTGAGGGAGAAGACCTCGATGGCCTTCCGTATGAGTTCGTCCTTCAGCGGTAGTTCTTCCGACATCCCAGCCTCGCGCTTTTGGTTTCGGTCATAGTAAGCGACTTCAGCCGCTCGCGCAACCGCGCCTCCCTCTTGGCAAGAGATATATATCGTGATAAAAATATTTATTATACATGCATGTATAATTATCTGATTCGTTCTGGAGGAATCCACCGTATGAAGTACAGTTCCCTACGGCGGCCGATGGGCCGCCGACTCGCAACGCTCGTGGCGGCCGCGACCCTCGCGCTCGGCGTGAGCGCGTGCGGAGCCGGCGGCAAATACGCGGACGGGTCGTATACGGGGTCCGCGGAAGGCGTGCACGGCGCGATCACCGTCCAGGTGACGGTGAAAGGCGGCAAGATCGCCGCGGTCGACGTGGTTTCCCAGGAGGAGGCCGCGGGAGTCGCCGACCTGGCGTTCGAGCGCATCCCGGCCGCCATCGTCAAGGCCCAGACTACCGAGGTGGAAGCCGTCACCGGCGCCTCGACCTCGTCCAAGGCCATCATGGCCGCCGCGGCCAGCGCCCTCGAGGGCGCGCTCAAGAAGTGACCTTCGTAAATCGATTAAGGAGAACAAGGAAATGAACGTGAAGAAGATCGCCGCGGCGCTCGCGGCCGGCGCCATCGCCGCGGCCCTGACCCTCGGCTGCGCGTCAGCCAAGCAGTACGACGTCGTCGTCGTCGGCTCGGGCGCAGCCGGACTCTCGGCCCCCAGC
>JAEXTK010000073.1 GCA_023406985.1 Spirochaetota bacterium
GACGCCGAGGACCACCGGGGCGAGTAAATCGAAGGGCGAGGTGGTCGCCGATCCGTTCCCCCACGTCCCCTCCGGCGCGGCCGCGGCGGCCGCCGTCCGCGCGAAGGCCGGGAGGGAGGTGCGGGCGGTCTCCGCCAGGGCCTCGCGGAGCGCCTTCATGGCCGCGCCGCTCGCCGCGGGGTCGGCCGCGTCCACCGTCACCCGCGGGCGGCCGGCTTCGCCCGTGTCCACCGTCGCGTCCACGTCGCCCGCCGCGAGGAGCGCGGCCGCCGCCTCCGGGTCAGCGACCGCGACGACTTCGGCCCGGGCCTCCAGGGCCTCCGCGAGCTTGCCGTCGCCGACCACCGCGATGCGGCTCACGAGCTCGCCCGCGGCCACGACCTCGTGGAGGAGGGCGACGACGAAGATGGGGCCGGCGAGCACGAGGAGGAGCGTCCGCGGATCGGCGAGGAGCTGGCGGAGGATGCGCCCCGCCACGGCGAGGGCGCGCCTCATCGGGAAGCCTCCAGGAAGAGCGCCTCCAGGGACGCGGCGCCGTGCGCGGCGCGGAGTTCCGCGGGCGCGCCCGCGGCTATCGATCGGCCCTCGAAGATGAGGGACAGCCGGTCGCAGCGCTCGGCCTCGTCCATGACGTGCGTCGTGACGAGCACCGCGACCCCGCCGGCCGCGAGGGCGCGGAAGCGTTCCCACATGCGCAGCCGGAGGCGCGGGTCCATCCCGACCGTCGGCTCGTCCAGCACGAGGAGGTCGGGAGCGTGCGCGAGGGCGATCGCGAGCGAGAGCCGCTTGCGCATGCCGCCGGAGAAGCCGCGCACCGGCCGGTCCGCGTCCGGGGCAAGGTCCGTGTAGTCCAGGAGTTCGGCCGTCCTCCGCTGCGCGTCCCGCCCGCGGAGCCCCTGAAGGGCGGCGAAGTAGGCCAGGTTGGCCCGGGCCGAAAGATCGTCGAAGAGGGCGTCGGCCTGGGCCATGTAGCCGACGCGGGAGAGGACCGCGCGGTCGGGCATCGCCGCGCCGAGGACCCGCGCCTCCCCGGAATCCGGCGCGAGGAGTCCCACGAGGGCCTTTGCGGCGCTCGTCTTGCCCGCGCCCGAGGGGCCGATGAGGCCGAGCACCTCGCCCCTGCGGAGCTCCAGGTCCAGTCCGTCCAGGGCGGTCACCGCGCCGAACCGCTTCACCGCCCCGCGCAACGTCGCCGCTACCGCGTGATCCATGGGCCGACTCTAGCACACGGGGTATAATGGGTCGATACGGAAGGGGAGGAACGGGCGGGCTGATCGGCCGCGGTCCGGGCCTCCCGTTTGCCTCCGCGGCCGGCCGTGGGTAGATTCAACGCCTACCCCTTGAGGAGGATGCCATGTCGAATCTCGCGGATCGATTCAAGTACGAGGGGGACCGGGCCCTCGTAGAAAAGCTGGCGGACCACCTTGAAGCGGCGGAAGACGCGGCCCTGTTCCACATCGACGTCTACGGCCTCGCGAAGTCGTGGGGCGCGGACCGGAAGGCCCTGCTGGAGTTGTTCATCCGCGGCCTCCGCGAGGGTATCTTCCGCATGGAGTGGGAATACCATTGCCCCCACTGCGGCGCGATTCCCAACGAAACCCTCTCCATCCACGACGCTACGGCCGAGAATTACTGCGGGCTCTGCAATCGGGGGTTCACCAACAAACTCGACGACAACATCGAGGTGTTCTTCTCCATCCATCCCGAGGTCAGGAACATCTCTCCCGAGTTCAAGGCGGCCTACGCGAAGTCCGTCGTCGATTCCTTCATGGGCACGCGGATGTTCAAGTGGCGCGGCGATTCGGTCATCCGCGGCGTCGACATCATCCAGAATCCCGTGTACCGGGATCTCATGGGCGACGAAGTCCTGTTGCCGGACCAGAGCCTGGAGATGATGCGGTCCACCATCCTGTTCACCGACATCAAGGGGTCCACGCGGATGTACACGGAGCTCGGCGATTCCAAGGCGTTCCGCCTCGTCCGCGAGCACTTCCGGATCCTGTTCGACGTGATCGCGGCGCACAACGGCGTCCCCGTGAAGACGATCGGCGACGCCGTGATGGGCGTCTTCTCCGACCAGGCCGACGGCCTCCGGGCCGCCCTGGAGGCGCAGAAGGCCATCAGGGCCCGGTACGCGTCCTTGGGCGCGGACGAGAAGATCGAAATCAAGATCGGCATGCACACGGGCTCCACGATCGTCGTGACCCTGAACGGCAGGCTCGATTACTTCGGCAGCACCGTGAACATGGCCGCGCGGGTCCAGGCCCGGGCCCTGCCGAACGAGGTCATCGTCACCGAGCCCCTGTTCGAGAGCGCGGAGAACCGGCGGATCATCGGCGGCTACGTGCGGCAGGTCGCCCGCGAGCGGGTCGTCTTCAAGGGGCTGGACGGCGAGCGAAGCGTCTATCACATCAACGTTTCGGCCTGAAGCCCTCTCGGGACCATCACGGATACGGCGAAGGAGCGGACCATCCGGCCTGAGGCGTAGGAACCGGGAGCGCGGTGATTTGCCAAACTCCCGGCTCGGGTCTATGCTCTTCGATTAGCCATGCCCGCGCCGATTATGGCCGTCAAGCTGTACCCTCCCCGGCCCCGTTTGAAGGCGGTCCCGCGACCGCGCCTCATCGGTCGGCTCGATGAGGGGTTGGGAGGTAAGCTGACCGTGGTCGCGGCGCCGGCGGGTTTCGGCAAGACGACGCTCGTCGGGTCCTGGATCGCGGGGGGCAAGCGGCCGACGGCCTGGATCTCCTTGGACGAGGCGGACGGCGACCTCCCCCGCTTCCTCGCGTACCTCGTCGCGGCCGTGCGCGCCATCCTTCCCTCCTTCGGCTCGGAGCTCTCCGGAGCGCTGCTCTCGCCGCAGCTCCCGCCGGTCCCCTCCCTGCTCGCGCCGACGCTCAACGAGGTGGCCGCGGGCGAACCCTTCACCCTCGTCCTGGACGATTACCATCTTGCCGCCACGGAGCGCGTCAACGAGGCGGTCTCCTTCATGCTGGAGTACCTCCCGCCGCGCCTCCACCTCGTCATCGTCACCCGCGATGAACCGGACCTGCCGTTGGCCCTGCTCCGCTCCCGCGCCCAGGTGAACGAGCTGCGCGCCGCCGACCTGCGGTTCACGGCGGCAGAGACCGCGCAATTCCTGCGGGGGACGATGGGACTCGGCCTCGCCGAGGAGGACGTCGCCGACCTCGAGAGCCGCACCGAGGGGTGGGTCGCCGCCCTCCAGCTCGCGGCCATCTCCATGCGCGGCCACGGGGAGACGTCGCGCTTCATCAAGTCCTTCTCCGGCGGCAACCGTCTCGTGACCGAGTATCTCGTGGAAAACGCCTTGGAGCGGCAGGCCGAGGGCATCCGCGATTTCCTCCTGCGCAGCTCCATCCTGGACCGGCTCTCCGGCCCCCTCTGCGACGCCGTGCTCGGAGTCCGCGGCAGCCAGGAGACGCTGGAATCCATGGAACGTGCCAATCTCTTCATCGCGCCGCTGGACGAAGAGCGCCGCTGGTATCGCTATCACCGCCTCTTCGCCGAGTCGTTGCGGCGGAGGCTGGAGCGGCTGGAGCCGGCCGGACTTCGGGACATGGCGGAACTGCACCGGAGAGCGGCCCTCTGGTTCGAGGAGAACGGGCTGGAGCTCGAGGCCTTCGGCCACGCCGTCTCCGCGGGCGACGTGGACCTGGCGGCGCGCATCGCCGCGGGCAAGGGCATGCCGTTGCACTTCCGCGGAGCCGTGGCGCCGGTGCTCGCGTGGCTGCGGACGCTCAGCCCGGCGGAGCTGGACGCGCGTCCCGCGCTCTGGGTGATGTACGCCTCCGCCACCACCATGACGGGGAAGACGGACGTGGAGCCGAAGCTCAGGGCCGCGGAGGCGGCCTTGGGCGACGCGGGCGAGGACGAGGCGAAGCGCAACATCGTCGGCCATATCGCCGCCATCAGGGCCCTGGTCGCCGCCTCCGCGAACGACCCGGCGGCGGTCATCGCCGAGTCGCGGCGGGCCTTGGAGTACCTCGCCCCGGGGAATCTCCCGGTCCGCACCGCTACCGTCTGGAAGATGGGCCTCGCCTACCAGCTCCAGGGGGATCGGGAAGCCGCGCGGCGCGCCTTCGAGGAGGCCGTCGCGATCAGCCGCGCGACGGGGAACGCCATCATCGAACTTTCGGCCACGCTCGGCCTGGCCGGACTGCGGGAGGCGGGCGGCCAGGAGGCGGCCGCGGAGGAAACCTATCGCGACGTCCTCCGGGCGATGGGCGACCTGTTCCTCCCCGGCCCCGCGTGCGAAGCCCGCCTCGGCCTGGCCCGCCTGGCCTTGGCCCGGGGCGACGCGGAAAGCGCGGCGGAGAGCGCCGCGGAAGCCGAGCGGCTGATCCGGACCCATAGCCTCACGCTCAGGCTCCCGGCGATCGCCGAGCTGAAGGCCGCGCTGGAGGCGGCGCGGCGCGGGCCGGACCCTTCCGCCCCGCCCCTCGTGGAGCCGCTCAGCCGCCGCGAGCTCGAAATCCTCGGCCTCGTCGCCGCGGGCCTTTCGAACGGGGAGATCGGCGCCCGCCTCTTCCTCTCCCTGAGCACCGTCAAGGGACACCTCCAGCGCATCTTCGGCAAGCTCCAAGTCCGGCGCCGCACCGAGGCCGTGGCGCGCGGCCGGGCGCGCGGCCTCCTGTAGCGTAAAAACGATACTTTAGTATCTACGGATTCCCGCACGGACATTGCTACCTTCTCCGGGGAGGCTGCGACCGATGAAAGCGATCAAACTCACGGAATACGGTCCGCCCGAGGTCCTGCGCCTCGTGGAGATGGACAAGCCCGTTCCCCAGGACGATGAGATCCTGGTCCGCGTCCGCGCGGCGTCCATCAACTTCGGGGATCTCATCGCGCGCGACTTCAAATCCGTCTCGCCCCGGAAATTCCACATGCCCTTCCTCTTCTGGCTGCTCGGCAAGCTCTACTTCGGCTTCCGGAAGCCCCGGGTGCGGGTGCTCGGCAGCGAGTTCTCCGGCGAGGTGGAGGCGGTCGGCACGGCCGTGACCCGGTTCCGTCCGGGAGACGCGGTGTTCGGCTACCGAGGCCCGCTCATGGGGGCCTACGCCGAATACCTCTGCGTGCCGGAACGCGGGATCGTGGCGCCGAAGCCCGCCTCCCTGACCTGGGAGGAAGCGGCCGCCGTCCCCTACGGGGCGATCATGGCGCTCGGGGTGCTCCGCAAGATCCAGCCGCGGCCGGGGCAAAGGGTCCTCGTGGTCGGCGCGTCGGGCGGCATCGGGCCCGCGATCGTGCAGCTCGCCGCCTCCAGCTTCGGCGCGCGGGTGACCGGCGTGTGCTCCACCGCCCGGCTGGACTACGTGCGGGCCCTCGGCGCCGCGGACGTCATCGATTACACCGCGGAGCATTTCGCCGAACGCGGCGAGACCTGGGACTTCATCATCGACATCCTCGGGAAGACGCCCTTCTCGGTAGCCGAGCGGGCGCTCGCGAGCGGCGGCAGCCTCGTCCTCGTCAGCTTCAAGACGAAGCAGGTGCTCCAGATGCTCGCGTCGCTGACCGGCCGCAAGAAGCTCGTCTGCGCCCTCGTCAACGAGAAGCCCGAAGACCTCGCCGCGATCGCGGAAATCATAGCGGCGGGGCGATTGAAGGCGATCGTCGATCGCTCGTTCCCCTTGGAAGAGGCTGCCGCGGCCCATCGGTACGCGGAGAGCGGAACCAAAAAGGGATACGTGGTACTCACCGTGGCGCCGACCGCGCCGCAAGGAGGAAGGCGATGAAAGCGTTATTTCAGGCGGCCTGGATCTTCGTGACGCTGAACTACCTGTATTGCGATGTCATGGGACTCATGGACCCCGACCTGCTCAAACAATTCCTGTCGGGAACGGCGGGCGGCATACCGCTCACGCAGGGCTTCTTCCTCGGCGCGGCCGTCCTCATGGAGATCCCCATGTCGATGGTCTTCCTTTCCCGCGCCCTCAACTATCGTGCGGCCCGTTGGGCCAACATCGCCGCGGGAGCGGCGATGACCGCGGTCCAGATCGGCTCGCTTTTCATGGGCTCTCCGCCCACGCCGTATTACCTTTTCTTCAGCGTCGTGGAAGCCGCGACTACCGCGCTCATCGTGTTCTTCGCGATCAAATGGAGGCCCGAACATGAAGCCGCTTGATGGGGACCAGGCTGCGATCCGGAGGCAATCCAGGATTGCGGGTTTCTGGTACCTAGTCCTCGCCGTGCTCAGTCCGCTCAACCTGGTGTTCGTCCCCGGCGCGCTCGTCAAGGGCGGGGACGCCGCGGCGACCGCCGCCGCGATCGCCGGAGCCGAACGGCTGTTCCGCCTCGGCATGGTGACCGGCATCGCGGGCCAGATCGCCTTCCTGGTCGCGGGCCTGGCCTTCTACGACCTGTTCAAGGCCGTCGACAAACGGCAGGGCCGCATCCTCCTCATCCTCGTCATCGCCTCCGTCCCCGTCGCCGTCTTCAACGCGATCAATCAGGCGGCCGTCCTCCTGATCGCGGACGGCGCCGGTTACCTGGAAGCCTTCACCCGCCCCCAGCGGGATGCCGCGATCCTCTTCTTCCTCAAGCTCACGGAAAGCGGCTTCCACATCGCCGGCTTCTTCTGGGGACTCTGGCTCCTGCCCCTCGGCGTCCTGACGCTCAAATCCGCCTACTTCCCGCGCCTCTTCGGCATACTCCTTCTCGTCGGCGCGGGCGGCTACACGGTGAACAGCACCGTCGTCTTCCTCTTCCCCGAGTTCGTGGCGCCCCTGGCTCCCGCCATCACCATCGCCCAGATGATCAGCGAGATTCCCTTCCTGCTCTGGTTATTGATCCGCGGCGCGCGCCCGCGCCCCACCGTTGGGAGGACTGCGTGAAAGCGTTCATCTATTCCTCGTACGGCGGGCCCGACGCGCTCGAACTCGCCGATATCGAAAAGCCCACGCCCAAATCCGGCGAGGTACTCATCAAGGTCGCCGCGGCCTCCGTCAACGCGCGCGACTGGCGGCTCCTCGCGGCCGAGCCCTTCCTGGTCCGCCTCATGGGCGGCGGTTTCCTGAGACCGAAATACCGCAGCATCGGCTCGGACGTCGCGGGCGTCGTGGAGGCGACCGGTCCGGGAGCGACGCGCTTCAAAATCGGCGACGCGGTGTTCGGCGATATCTCAGGCGGCGGCTTCGGCGGCGGAGGTTTCGCCGAGTACGTCTGCGCGGCCGAGGCCGCCCTGACTGCGAAGAGCGAAGCCATGACGTTCGAAGAGGCCGCGGCCATCCCCATGGCCGCCGTGACGGCCCTCCAGGGCCTCCGCGACGCAGGGCGCATCCAAAAGGGCGACCGCGTCGCGATCAACGGAGCGTCGGGAGGGGTCGGCAGCTTCGCCGTCCAGATCGCCGTAGCGCTCGGAGCCCAGGTCACCGCCGTATGCAGCACGGGCAAGGTCGACCTGGTCCGCTCGCTCGGCGCGGACGAGGTCGTCGACTATACCGCGGAGGATTTCACCCTGGCCGCGGGCCGCTACGACCTCATCCTCGCCGCGAACGGCTTCAGGCCGATCCGGTCCTACTACCGCGCGCTCAAGGACGGCGGTCGCTACGTCATGGCGGGCGGCGAGGCGAGCCAGCTGTTCCAGGCGCTCATCCTCGGCCCCTGGCTGTCGCGGTCCGGGGCCAAGCAGCTGCAGGCGCTCACGGCCCGGCCCAGCGCGGCGGATCTCGCCTTCATCGCGGAGCTTGTCCGGGAAGGCGCGGTGAAGCCCGTGATCGACCGGCGCTATCCCCTCGCGGAACTCCCCGCCGCCATCCGCTACGTCCAGGGCGGGCACGCGGCGGGGAAGGTCGTCGTGACGATGGAGTGAGCGCGGCGGCTTCGCGCGCCGACCTCGAGCGGCGTCCCGCGGTCCGGTCTCAGGCGGAGACCGGCGCTCCCTTCACGAGGCCGAGCTTGAGGAGGCTCTCGGCCGTGGCGACGGCCGCCTCCTCCCGCGGCCGCGGCGTCCAGCCGAGGAGCCGGCGCGCCTTGTCCGCGGTGACGTCCTTCGGCTTCCCCAATTCGGGAACGACCAGGGCGATGGAGGGGTCGAGCAGCGCGGCGACCCGGAGGACCCAGTCCGGGATGACGCGGGTCGGCACTCGCCGGCCGGCCGGCCCCAGGCGGGCCTTCAGCGCGAGCGCGAGGTCCCGCGCGCTGATGGGCGATCCGGCGACGGCGAGGAAGCGTTCGCCCGCGGCCGCGGGATTGGTCATGGCGCGCAGGTGGAGATCGGCGACGTCGCGCACGTCCACCACCCCGAGCGCGAGGTTCGGAAGTCCGGGCACGGAGCCCTCCAGGAGCCTCTGCACGAGCTGGATGGAGGAGGAATAATCCGCGGAGAGCACCGGACCGAGCACGGCGACCGGATTGACGACCGCAAGCTCCAGCTTCCCGCCTTCCCGCGCCATGAAGTCCCAGGCCGCGCGCTCGGCCAAGGTCTTGGACTTGGTGTAGGGGCTGACGCCCGCCCCGTCCACGTCCGTCCAATCCGCTTCCGTGAACGGCCGGCCGGTCGGCGCCCTGCCGTAGCCGATCGCGGCGAAGGACGACGTCATCACCACCCGCTTGACGCCGGCGCCGCGCGCCGCGGCGTCGCGGGCGGCGCGGAGGACCCGGAGGGCTCCCTCCCGCGCGGGGACGATGAGCTCGTTCTCGTCCTTCGGTTGGAGCGCGGGGAAGGGGGAAGCGACGTGGAGGACGAAGGCGCATCCCGCTACCGCCGCGGGCCATCCGGCGTCCGCGGTCAAGTCGGCGACCGCGAACGAAAGGGCTCCCTCCGCGACGCCTTCGGCGACGCCGCCCGTCTTCACCATCGACCTGACGTCCGCCTCCCGTTCGGCCGATCTGACCGTAGCGCGCACCCGATAGCCCGCCTCCAAAAGACGGATTATGCAATGCGCGCCGATGAACCCCGAACCGCCCGTCACGAGCACCAATTCCCCGCCCATCCGTACCTCCTCGGCCCTTGGCGCCCAGGCGCCGCGGCCCTCTCAAAGATACGATAGCGCGGCAGAGCCGGAACGCGGAATCGCCCCGTTTGATTAAAATCGATCGTTCCCGTAGTACGCCCGCGGCGGATCGTATAGCCTCATCCGAAAGGCGGTACAAAAATGAGCGTACGATCCGATTTCGCGGTGAGCTGCTTCGGCGGCGGCTTCAATTGTTCCCAGTCGGTCCTGCTCTCCCATTGCGAGGAGCTCGGCCTGGAAAAGGAAACGGCCTTGAAGCTCGCCTGCGGCTTCGGCGGCGGCATGGCCCTGACGGGAGAGGCCTGCGGCGCGGTGACGGGGGCGCTGATGCTGATCGGCCTCAAATACGGCAAGTGCAAGCCCGAGGACAACGCGGCCAAGGAGAAGACCTACGCGCTCGTGCGCGAGTTCTCGGAGCGCTTCGCATCGATGAACGGCTCGATCAACTGCACCGAGCTCGTCGGCTACGACCTCAGCGACGCAGCGGCGCACGCGGCGGCCCGCGATGCCGGCGTGTTCAAGACGGTGTGCCCGCGGCTCGTGAAGGAGTCGGTGGAGCTGGTGGAGCGTATCCTGGGGTTAGTGTCCTGAAGCTTTGGGGAAACGGCGGACCGGATGGCGGGCGCGGCCTGCCGTGACGCCCTCCCCCGAAGGCCCCATCCCCAATCTTCGTGACACCGACCGCGGGCGCTTCATTTCCCGCGGCGACGTTCCATCGCGTCCAGGCGCTCCGCCATTCGGTTCACCCGTTGTTCGATCGAATGGAGTATCCAGAATTGGAAATGGTTGAACCGGATGGAGGAATCGACCATCAGGATGAGCTTGAAGGAAACCAGGAAGAGGCCGATTTCCAGCGATACGAACCCTTCGAAGGGTTTGATCGTCAACTGCAGGCCGCACAGGACGCCCGCGGCGATGAAGAGCGAATAGTTGAGGGCGCGGTGGAGGCGGTTATCCCCGAGCGCCTTGGTCCTCGCGAGGAGCCGGCGGAGTTCCTCGCCTTCTTCGGTATATCGTTGAAACTCGGCCGCGATTTCCGCGTCCCGTTCCGTGTCCATATGACCTCCAGAGCGCTCCGACTACGCGCCTGGAGAAGGACGCGTCAGCGCTTCGGTTCGTGCTGCACGGCGGCCATGATCCATTCGCCCTGGAAGGCCACGCCCTCCTTCACGAGGTCGAAGGCCGCGTCCGTAATGCACCAATCCAAAAATACGGCGCGGGCCGACCGATTGAAAAGCAGCGCCATGCGGCGGGCATCCATATCCGTGCGGAATTCTCCGGCCTCCTGACCCTCCGCCATGATCTCCGCGACTATCGCGACCCACTGCCGCTCTTCTTTCGTGATGATCTTGTCCGAACCCGGTTGGATGGTCTGGTTGGCGTAGAGGATCTTGAGGTTGGAAAGGCCGATCACGTCGCGCACGTAGCGCATTTGGGCGCGCGTGAAGGCGAGCAGCTTCTCCCGCGCGGTCTTGTGGCGCTTGAGGTTCTTGGCCGCGTATTCGGCGTAGTACTCGTCGATCTTCCAGAATTCGTCCACGATGATGTCGCTCTTCGTGGAGAAATAGGTGTAAAAGCTGCCCTTCGCGACGCCGGCGCGGCTCGTGATCTCTTCGATCGTCACCGAGTCGAAGCCCTTCTCGTCGAAGAGCTTGAGCGCGCTGTCCATGATCGCGTCCTTGGTGCGCTGCGCCGTCCTGCTCAATTTTTCCATGTAGGGACAGAGTAGTACAACCGCGCGACCATGCACAATACCGCCGGCGGATCGCCGCCGCGGGCCGTTCGGGACCGCGGCGGCCTCCGAGGCCGCTGAGGCCGGTTCTAGGCGTCGACCAGATCAAATATCTTCCCCGGGTTCATGATGTTCGCGGGGTCCCAGGCGCGCTTGACGGCGCGCATGAGCTCCAGCTCCACCGGGTCGATGAGCTCCGCGAGGTACGATTTCCGCTTGATGCCGATGCCGTGCTCGCCCGAGATCTTGCCGCCCAGGTCCGCGACGATCCGGTACAGCTCGCGCAGGCACTTCGGTTCGTCCTCGTGCCACTTTTCCATGGCGGAGGCGGGGTCCTTGACCAGGGTGGCATGGAGGTTGCCGTCGCCCGCGTGGCCGTAGCACGGGATCTTCATCCCGTATTTCGCGCTGAGCCGCTCCAGCTCGGGGATGATTTCCGGGATCTTGGCCGTCGGCACCACGATGTCCTCCAGGCTCTGGATGGGGCTGTAGACCTTGAAGGCTTCGGCGATGTTGCGCCGGACGTTCCAGATGCGCTCCATCGTGTTCCGGTCCTCGGCCACGTACACCTCGATGGCGCCGTGCTGCTCGCAGAGTTCGCCGACGGCGATGAGGTCCGCCTCGACCTGCTGCGGATTCGTCCCATCCAGCTCGATGAGGAGCATGGCCCCCGCCTCTTCGTAAGGGAGGCTCTCGTTGAGATATTCGCAGCTCGTGCGGATGGAGAGCTGGTCCATGAACTCGATGCTGGTCGGTACGGCGCCCTTGGCCATGATCACCGGCACCACGTCGATGGCCTCGCGGGGGGTCTTGAAGAGCACGAGGAGGTCCGACTTGGCCGTCGGGTACCCGATGAGCTTGATGATCGCCTTCGTCACGATGCCGAGGGTTCCCTCGGATCCGACCACGAGCGCCTTCAGGTCGTAGCCGGACACGTCCTTGGAGAGCTTCCCGCCGAGCTGGACCACGTCGCCTTGCGGCGTCACGAGTTCGAGCCCCTGGACGTAGCGGCCGGTGACGCCGTACTTCACCGCCTTGCCGCCGCCCGCGTTCTCGGCGATGTTGCCGCCGATCATGCACGTCTGGAGGCTCATGGGGTAGCCGGCGAAGAAGAGGCCGCGCTCCTGGACGTAGTTGGCCAGGTCGTTCGTGACCATGCCGGCCTCCACGACCGCGACCATGTTGTCCACGTCCAGCTCGATGAGCTTGTTCATCTTCTCGAGCGACAGCAGGATGCCGCCGAACTGGGGGATGGCGCCGCCGGAAAGGCCGGAGCCCGCGCCGCGGGGCGTGATCGGGATGCGCTCGCGATTCGCGAGCTTCACGATCGCCGCCACTTCTTCCGTGGAGGTCGCCAAGACCACGACTTCCGGCAGGTGGCCGTATTCCTCGGCGTTCGTCTCGTCGTGGGAATAGGCCTCTATCTTTTCCTCGTCCACGAGGACGTTCTTCGCGCCGACGATCCGGCGCAGTTCCTCGAGCACCGCGGGCGTCACCGCCGCGTACGGGTGATGCTTGCTCATCTTATTTCGCCTCCTTCTTCCGCTGTTCCACGCGCCGGCGGAGCTCGGGCAGCACGGCGAACGCGTCGCCCACGATGGCGAAGTCGGCGATCTTGTGCAGGTTCGCGTCCGGATCGGGGTTCACCGAAACGATGACCTCGCTCGTCTTGATGCCCGCGAGGTGCTGGATGGAGCCGGAGATGCCGGCGCCGATGTAGAGCTTGGGGGAAATGGTCTTGCCGGAGAGGCCGATCTGATGGGGATAGCCGATCCAGCCGCGGTCAACCGCCTCCCGGCTCGCGCCCACGACGCCGCCGAACGCTTCGGCGAGGCCGCGGAGCAGTTCGAAGTTGTCGCCCTTCTTCATGCCCTTTCCGCCCGCCACGACGACGTCCGCCTCTTCCACGTTGACGAAGTCCGCCCCGTCCTTCCGGTAGCCGAGCACGAAGACGCGGCCGTCGATCATGGAATCGTCCACCGGAACGGCGATGATCTTGCCGGTCCTCTCGGGATCGGCCGCGAGCGGCCGGGAAGACTTGGGCCTGACCGTCGCCATCTGGGGCCGGTGGTCCGGCGTCTTGATGGTCGCCATGATGTTGCCGCCGATCGCCGGCCGGGTCTGGAGGAGGTTGCCCGTGCCCTCCTCTATATCGAGCTCGGTGCAGTCCGCCGTCAGCCCCGCGCGCACCTTGATGGCCACGTAGGGCATGAGGGTCCGCCCCGACGAGGTGGCGGCCGCCAGGATGATGCTCGGCTGGTACGTCGTGATGATGCGCTGCAACACCCGCGCGTAATTCTCGCAGACGAAGTTCTCGAGCCGCGGATCTTGGATCGAGTAGACCTCGTCGGCGCCGCGGCGGATGAGTTCCTCCATCGACTCGTCGCTCACACCGTGGCCGATGACCACGGACGCGAGTTTGGTGCCGAGCTTGTCGGCGAGCTTCCTGCCCCGGGAGAGCAGCTCGAAGGAGACGCCCTTGAGCCGTCCCTCATGTTGTTCTGCGATAGTCCATACGAAACTCATGCTCGCTTCTCCTTACGCCAGGCCCTTCGCTTCCAGGAAGGCCATGAGCTGCCCCACCGCGTCGGCGACGCCTTCGTCGTCCAGGGCGCGCACCGTCTTCCCTCCGCGGGTGACCTTCGGGGTCTCGATCTTCACGACCTTCGTCGGCGAGCCCTTGAGCCCGAGGAAAGCCGGATCGACCTCCATGTTCTCCGAGCTGAAGACAGGAATCTCCAACTGTTTGGCGAACTTCTTGCCGCGCAGGGTCGGGAGCCGCGGAGAGGCGACCTCCTTCACCACGGTGAGGAGGGCGGGCAGCGGCACGGAGAGGAGCTGGTAACCGTCCTCCACGAGGCGCTCCAGGTTCATCTTCCCCCCGGCTATCCCGTCGATGCGGGCCACGTAGGTCGCGAGCGGCAGGTCGAGCCAGGACGCGATGCCCGGACCGACCTGGGCCGTGTCGCCGTCCGTCGCGCGCTCCCCCGCTATCACGAGGTCGAAGCCGCCGATCTTCCTGATGGCCTGGGCCAGGGTGTAGGAGGTGGCCCAGGTGTCCGAACCGCCGAATTTCTTGTCCGACACGAGGACCGCCTCGTCGCAGCCCATCGCGACCGCTTCCTTGAGCGCCTTGACGGCCTGCGGCGGCCCCATGGTGACGGCGACCACTTTTCCGCCGTACTGCTGCTTGAGCGCGAGCGCCGTTTCCACGGCGTACAGGTCCAGCGGATTGACGACGGTCTCCACTCCGGTGCGGATCACGGTCCCGGTCTCGCTATCCATCTTGACGTTGCTCGTCTCGGGGACTTGTTTTATGGGGACGATGATTTTCAAAGCGACCTCCGATTGCGTACCGCGCGGCGGGCACGCGCTCCGGTCGCGGGGACCGAGGCGCCTGCCGCCGAGAACGGCTTAGAACAGGCCGGGTACGAAGACTCCGGCGATGAGGGTTCCGACGACGCCCGCGATGATCGCGTAGATCGAGGCGGGGATCAGGTTGGTACGGATGATCTTGCCTTCCCGTCCGAGGACGCCCACCGTCGTGCACGCGGCGACGACGTTGTGTACGCAGATCATGTTGCCGGCCGCGCCGCCGATGACCTGGAGGGCCACGACGACGACCTTGGACAGGCCGGCGCTCGCGGCGACCTCGTACTGGAAGGTCGTGAACAGGATGTTGGACACCGTGTTGCTGCCCGTCATGAAGGCGCCGAGGATGCCGATGAAGGGGGCCACGAAGAACCAGATCGAAGCGAAGGCGGCGGCCGCCGCGCCCGAAAGCGCCTTGAGCATATCCACGTAACCGGAGGCGTTGTGCCCCGAATTCCGCATGATGTTGACCATGCCGACCGCGAAGACCAGGGCGATGGTGGCGCTCACCATCTGTTTCAGGCTGCTCGCCCACGTCTCCGCCACCGTCTTCCGCTCCATCCGGTGGAGGAAGATGGTCACCACGGCGATGAGGATGAAGGGGATGGTGCCGGGAAGGTAGAGAACCTGCAGATTGTAGACGAGCGTGGTGCCCAGGATGCCCTTCCAGGCTAGGGTGACCGCGGGGGACGTGAAGAGCGCCTTGATGCCGAGGGCGGGGACGCGGGTGAGCACCAGGAGTCCCGCGACGAGGACGTAGGGAAGCCAAGCCAGGACCGGGTGCATCTTCGGCTTGCCGTCCTCCACGTCAGCCACGTCCAGGGTGCCGACCCAATCGGAGCCCCAGTATTTGCGATCGGCGAAGTCCCATGTCGTCTTGGGCATGAGGAAACCTGACTTTGCCGCGGTGATGGTTATGGCCAAGGCGATGAGCGCGCCGAGGAGCGAGGGCAGTTCCGGCCCCAGGAATATGGCGATGAGGAGATACGGAACCGTGAAGCTGAGCCCCGCGAAGAGGGCGAAGGGGAGGACCTGGAAACCTTCCTTGAAGCTCTTCTTCTCCCCGAACAGCTTGGTCATGATCAGGACGATGAGGAGCGGCATGAGGGTGCCGACCACCGCGTGGCCGGTCCCGACGTAGACGCCGACCTCGTGGATGAAGGTCTCCCAGGTCCAGCCGTACCGGCCGATGGAATCGCGGACGCCCTGGGAATCCAGGACGCGGGCGACGCCGCCCAGGATGGGCGTGCCGACGGCGCCGAAGCTGACCGGCGTGCTGTTGCCGACGAGGGCCAGGATGGCGGCCGCGAGGGGCGGGAAACCGAGGCTCACCATGAGCGGCCCGGCCAGGGCCGCGGGCGTTCCGAAGCCGGCGGCCCCCTCGATGAAGGCGCCGAAGAGGAACGCGATGATGATGGCCTGGATGCGGCGGTCCCCGCTGATCCCGTAGAACGTGCTCTTGATGGTCCGGATCGCCCCGGAGTTCTTGAGCGTATTCATGAGCAGGATGGCGCCGAAGACGATGATGAGGATGTTGAGGGCGTCCAGCGCTCCGGCGACCGTCGAGCCCGCGAGCCAGTTGAGCGGAACCCTCCAGACGACGACCGCGAGGACCAGGGCCAACGCCCATCCGAGCGGCATGACCTTCTTCGCCGGCAAGTTCAGGGCGACCATGAGTACGATGACCAATAGTATCGGTAATGACGCGAATAACGCGAGCATTCGATGACCTCCTGAGTTTCGTCCGCGGTCGGGGATGCCGGCATTCCCCTCGCGCGGATTCGAACACGTTAAGCCATCGTAAAGCCGTTTTTGACTGCGGTCAAATTTTATTTTAAAAAATATGACTACAGTCAATTATATAATTTTTTATTCTATATGTCAAATCACAATGAATCTCCGATTGATTGATTTAATTTGTTTGATTGTAATGATATAAACAATTAAAGCTTATTACCTTATCATTTTTATAGATATAAATAGAACAAATATGAGTAACGAATTATCGACTTAATTCGATCCATGAATTCTCGGCGCGTAAAAATTACGCTACGATGTAGAGAATCCGCCGTCCGCTCCGTCATATCGGTGAACGCGCGTACGGCGCGAAAACGAAGGAATGGGGAGAAGGACCATGCGCAAGCTGATCGTATTCGAGAGCGTTTCCGTGGACGGGTATTTCGTGGACCGCGGAGGCGACATGAGTTGGGCGCACAATCCGGACGAGGAGTTCGACGCGTTCACCGCCGAGAACGCCAAGGGCGGCGGGACGCTCGTTTTCGGGAGGATCACCTACGAACTCATGGCGGGTTGGTGGCCGACGAGCGAGGCCGCGCGGATGGCCCCCGATGTGGCGGCGGCCATGAACCGGCTGCCCAAGGTGGTGTTCTCGCGGACGATGGAAAAGGCGGACTGGGCCAATACCCGCCTCATCAAGTCCGATCCGGTCGCCGCGATCCGCGCCCTCAAGGCGGAAGCGGGAACGGACCTCGTGATCATGGGAAGCGGGAGCCTCGTCGCCCTCCTCGCCCGGGCCGCCCTCATCGATGAGTACCAACTCGTCCTCGTGCCCGTGGTCCTCGGCGGGGGCCGGACCCTCTTCCAAGGCGCGGAAAAAAGCATTCCCCTCACGCTCGCGGAGTCGCGCGGCTTCAAGAACGGGAACGTCTTCCTCCGCTACGTTTAGTATATTCGAGGAAGGGAGCCGCCATGAAATACCTGCTGATGATGCAATTCTCCATCAAGGGCTGGGCAGAGGGCAACATCGGGACCTGGCCGGCCGAGGACATGCGGGCCAACGCGGAGTACCTCCGCCGCTTCAACGCGGAGCTCGCGGAGGCCGGCGAGCTCGTGTCCACCGAGGGGCTCGGCGGTCCCGAGGGCATCCGGGTAGTCCGCGCCCTGGCCGACGGCAAGCCCGCGGTGACCGACGGGCCCTTCCCCGAATCCAAGGAATTCCTCGCGGGCTATTATATCGTCGACGTGGAGAGCGAAGACCGCGCCTACGAGATCGCGGCCCGCCTCTCCGCCCTGCCGGGACGCGGGGGAAAGAGCGCGAACATCCCCATAGAGGTGCGGGCGATCATGGACAATCGGGGCGGCGATTGGTGAACGCGCCTCCGGGCACGCCGACCGGGCCGGAAGAACCGCCCGATGCGGCTCCGGGAGGTCCGGGCGCGGGAGGCCCGGAAGGTCGAGGACCCCCCGCCGCAGGAGACCGCCTGTTCGGGACTCTCGCCCCGCGGGTGCTCGCCGCGCTCGTCCGCCGCTTCGGTTCTTTCCCCGAGGCGGAGGACGCCCTCCAAGAGGCCCTCCTCGCCGCCGCACTGCGGTGGCCGCAGGAGGGGCTTCCGGAAAATCCGCACGGGTGGCTCTTCAGGGTCGCCTCCCGCCGCCTCATCGACGGCATGCGGAGCGAATCGGCCCGCAGGCGGAGGGAGCGCGCGTGGGCCGCTACGGAGGTCCAAGAGGAAGCCGCTCCCGGCGACCGCGGGGAAGCGCACGGGGACGATACCCTGGTCCTGCTGTTCATGTGCTGCCACCCCGCGCTCACGTCCGCCTCGGCGATCGCCCTGACCCTGCGCGCCGTGGGCGGACTCACCACGGCCGAGATAGCCGCGGCGTTCCTCGTGCCCGAGGCGACCATGGCCCAGCGGATCAGCCGGGCCAAGGCGGCCGTCGCGGCCTCCCGCGTCCCCTTCGCCCTCCCCTCCGGCCGGGACCGCGCGGCGCGGCTGGCCTCGGTGCTCCACGTCCTCTACCTCCTGTTCAACGAGGGGTACGTCACGAGCTCCGGCCCCGCGCTCCGCCGCGTGGACCTCGCCGCGGAGGCCATCCGCCTGGGCCGGGAAGTCCATGCCCGGCTCGGCGAGGAGAGCGAGGCCGCGGGCCTCCTCGCGCTCATGCTCCTCACCGACGCCCGCAAGGCGGCCCGCGAGGGCGCGGCCGGCGAGCTCATCCCCCTGGCGGAACAGGACCGCTCCCGCTGGGACCGCGCGGCCATAGAGGAGGGCGCCGCGATCCTCCGGGAAGCGCTCGAGCGCGGAGCGGCGGGCCCTTACCAGATCCAGGCCGCGATCGCCGCCGTGCACGACGAGGCCGCGCGGCCGGAGGACACCGACTGGCCCCAGATCCTCGCCCTCTACGGCCTCCTCGCGGCCATGACCGACAACCCGATGGTGGAGCTCAACCGCGCGATCGCGGCGGCCATGGTCCACGGCCCCGCTACCGGTCTCCGCCTGCTGGAGGCGCTGGACGGCGACAAGCGCCTGGCCGGCGGCCACCGGCTGGACGCGGTCCGCGCCCACCTACACGAGATGGCCGGCGACGAGCGGAGCGCCGTGGAGCGGTACATCCGCGCCGCGGGCAGGACCGCGAGCATCCCGGAGCGGGACTACCTCGCCTCCCGGGCCGCCCGCCTGCGCGAACGCGGGGAAGCGCGGCGGGCCGCTCCCCCGCCGATCGGTTCCGGGGTGCCCGAAGCCGGGCCGGTTGATATCCGCCCGGGGAACGGGTAGGCTCGCCTCCAAGGAAGGGACGCATGGCCAAGTTACGCATCAACGCGGAGAACGCCGAATACCAAATCATCCAAGCGCTCAAGCTGAATCGCGCGAAGCGGACCAAAGCCAAGGAACTCTTCATCGAGGGGATCGAATCCATAAAGCAGGCCGCGAGCGCCGGCTTGGAGTTCACGCGGATCATCTGCGTCGACGAGGCTTCTCTCTCCTCCTGGGCGCGGGACCTCATCCGCGGCCTCCCGCGGACCGCCGTCATCGAGATGACGACCGAGCTCTACCGGAACCTCTGCGACCGCGAGGAGCCTTCGGAAATCGTCGTCACCGCCAAGATGAAGAGCCTCCTCCTCGGCGACCTCGCGCTGCCCCCGCGCCCCTTCGTCTTGGTCTTCGACCGGCCGAGCGATTGCGGCAACTTCGGTTCCATCATCCGGTCGGCCAACTCCTTCCGGGTGGACGCGGTCTTCGTGGTCGGTCACGCCATCGATATCTGGGATCCCAAGACCATCCGTTCGAGCCTGGGCAGCGTCTTCCATTCCCCGATCGTCCAGATCCCCTCCATGGAAGACTTCCAAGCCTGGGTCGCCGCGCAAAAAGCGGCGAACGGTCTCGCGGTCGTCGGCACGGACTCTTCGGGCGAAGTGTCGCTCATGGAGCGGAAACTGACGAAGCCGATCGCGATCATCCTCGGCAACGAGGCGAAGGGCATGAGCGTCGCCCTCAAGGAAACCTGCGACTACGTCGTGCGCATCCCCATCGCGGGCGCGGTCAATTCCCTGAACGTCGCCTGCGCGGGGACCATCTTCCTCTGGGACGTGTACCGGAACGGCGCCGGAGCGTAACGATTTTATAATCGTTTTTGCGCTTTCCGTTCCGGACGCCTATCCGTATTTTCTCCTCTATCGTGAAATCCGGCGGCGGATTTCCGCCGCCGACCGGATCGGAGGAATAATGTCCAAGACCATCGACGTCCGGCGCCTCGTGCCCTGGATCGTCTTTACGATATTTTTCGCGGTGCTCAACGAGACCGTGTTCAACGTGTCCACGCCCGTCATCGCGAACCGCTTCGGCCTGACCGCGGCGGAGGTGAGCTGGGTCATGACGACCTTCATCATCTTCTTCGGGGTCGGCGCGGTGATCTACGGCAAGCTGTCCGACATCTACAGCTTGCGGACCCTCATCGTCTTCGGGATCCTGCTGTACGCGACCGGCTCCATCCTCGGCTTCCTGTTCCAGTTCTCGTATCCCGCGGTCGTCGCGGCCCGCGGCCTCCAGGGCGCGGGGGCCTCCGCGATTCCCGCGCTCGTGAACGTCATCGTCGCGCGCTACTTCCCGATCGCCGAGCGGGGACGCATCTTCGGCACCATCACCTCCACGGTCGCCTTCGCCATCGGCGTCGGCCCCGTCGTCGGCGGCTTCGTCTCCGGCTCGCTCCATTGGTCGCTGCTCTTCCTCATCCCCGTCTTCACCCTCATCGCCGTGCGCCCCTACCTGCGCATCCTGAGCGCGGAGGAACGCCGGGCGGGCACGGTGGATATTCCGGGCGCCCTCTTCATCGCGCTCGGCGTCGGCACGCTCATGCTCTTCCTGACCATGGGGAACTGGCGGTACCTGGCCGCGAGCGTCGTCCTGCTCATCGCCTTCGTGGCCGACGCGCTGCTCTCCAAGCACCCGTTCATCGACCTCGCGCTCCTCAAGAACAGGGCGTTCCGGCTCCGCGTCCTCGCCGGTTTCCTCGTCTTTTCCGTCGTCACCGGGGTGCTCTTCGTCATGCCGCTCATGCTCACCTCCCTCGGCGGCCTGAGCGCGACGAAGATCGGCTTCGTGCTCTTCCCGGGGGCCATCACGGCCGCCCTGATCGGGCGGACCGGCGGCAGGCTGGCCGACAGCCGCGGCAACGGGTTCGTCGTCGCCATCGGCCTCGCCGCCCTGGCCGCGAGTTTCCTGGCCCTCTCGTCCGTCTTGGGCGCGTCGCCCGTGTTCATCGGCGCCATCCTGATCCTCATGTACGTCGGCTTCAACCTCACGCAGACGGCGCTCATCAACAGCGTCTCCCAGACCCTGGACGAGGGGGACACCGGCGTCGGCATGGGCCTCTTCAACCTCGCGACCTTCCTCTCCTCCGCCATCGGCACGGCCGTGGTGGGGAACTACCTGCAGGGCGGGGGCCTGCCGTTCCTTCTCAATCCCCTGGCGGACGCGGCGGAGGCCGCGCCGTACAGCAACCTGCTCGTGCTCTTCACGCTCCTCATCCTCGTCGGCGGGGGACTGTACTACGCGAGCGCGCGGAAGCGGGCCGAAACCTCCCGCTCGGCATCGGAGCCGTTCGGGCCGGCGCGGATGTCGGAGGATTGCCTCGCGGCGGCGCGCGCGGGGCGCCTCGTGCCGGGGTGCGATTGACGGCGGAAGGAAATCCCCGTCACTCCACCGGGAAGCGCAGGACGGTCCTGAGTTTCGCGCTCTCGGTCTTCCGCGCGTCCGTCAGGTAGATCTCCCGGTGCGTCAGGGAGCGGCGCCGCAGCCCCTGGGCCGCGGCGTACGCCGCCATCGCCCGGAAGCTCGGCGGCTCGTCGTCGTAGCTCCCCGCGTGCAGCATCTGCACGCACTTCCCTTCTTCAATAGACTCGAAGCGCACCGCGTCCAGGAGCCGATGCGGCTTCTTCTTGCGGACCCACGCGACGGTCTCGGCCGCGAAGGCCGCGTCCACGAAATCGGGCTGCCGGATCATGAGCGTGAACACGAGGGCGTTCTTGTCGAGCGTCCCGTCGTAGCGCGCGCGCCCTTCCTCGCTCAAGTCCCAGACGCCTTCCAGCGGATAGATGGCGTATTCGAAGTATCCAGTAGGGGCCGCGCCCCGCTTCGGGCTCATCTTGACCCCGTACGAGAGCGCGTAGAGCACGCCGATATACTCGGCGAAGAAGGCGTCGTTCGGATTGCCCTCCCCCTGGACGGTAAAGAAGTTCAACCGGGGAACGATGACCGTTTCGGGCGTTCCCTTCGGCAGGTAAAGCGCCTTCTCCGCTTTTCTCCATTCATGCATAGTCCGGCCTCCTCGCTTCCTGCCTTGAACGTAGAGTCTCCCCCGAGGGAAGAGTCAAGGATTCATCGCGGAGTTTCAGAGGGCCTCGGCGAGCCGCCGAACATCCTCGCTCGCGGATTTTTTTCGCGGCCATGACGCCGAGGAATTGGCGGTCGCCGGTTTTACGTCGCCGCGCCGATCGGCTGGCTGATGGAAGGGGCCAGGAAGGCGAACAACGCCACGAGGCAAGAGAATAGCACCGTTGGACGGGGCGGTGACAAAGGCCGCGAACTTCTTGTTGCCGTTATGCGTGTACGCTTCCGTTCCGGACACTCCGGACGGAGCACGCCGCGCCAAATCCTCAAAGCCTTCCAGCTCGTTGAGACCCTTCTTCAACGATACTTCCGCGTTCGGGTGCAGGACCACGAGCCCGGCCTCGTCCACCGCCATGAAATATTCGGTTTCGCACAAGGTGAATTTACCCATTTCGCCGGTATTCTCTTTGGTGCAAAAAACCGAGCGATCGCCGCTCGGCCGGTCGTCGTCTCCCAGCACCGGGACGGAGATTCCGATCGTGGAGTCGCCCGATTTCGGCGACGCGAGGATAGTAAAGGAGAAACTCTACTGCCCGATTTCCACTTCCAAGGCCCGGAGCCGTTCTTCGGTACGGGAGGGTCGCGGCCCGAGGATTAGCGTAGCGGTCCCGGCCAAGGCCAGAAGCCCGGACGAAACCGTGGAGGCTGCCATCCGAGCATAGGCGGAGGATACCTCCGACCGGAGTGCGGGGAAATCCGCTCCCGCAGAGGCGGCCCGGTATGCGCGGGAGGCCTGGACGTAGTCACGGTAGGAGAGGACGCCGAAAGCGGCCAGAGCGATGGACAGGCCGACCGACGCCAGACCAGTAACGTTGAGCCGCTTGCGGAGGAGGCGTTCGTGCGGGAGCAGGGCGGAGAGTCTCTCGAACTCGAAGATCATCTCCCCGTAGGGGGAGAGATTCAGACGCGGCTCCAGCAGGATTTCCATACCGCGACCGAGGTTGAAGGTCCCGCTCCACGGCAGATAACGGCGGTCGCGGAGAGCAGCCTCGTAGGAGCCGGCCGGAAAAGAACGGACATCCTCGGATTCGACGAACACGAATTCCCGTTCGCCGTTCGGCGTACCGTCGGACCCGCGCACATGGATCAAGGCCGGACGCTGGAGCACGATACGGAGCGTACCCGCCTCCTCAAATTCAGGCGCGATCACGATGGTCCGGTCGGGAACGACCTCGGCCCGCCCCTCCCAGAAGTATCCGCCTTCCGCGGTGATACGCAGGGTGCGCGTTCCAGCCTGGGCTCGGATAAGCGCATCGCCGGAAACGGATCTGTATTCGCCGCCGTCCACGGAGTACTCCAGGACCCGGTGCTCGGATGCCACAAGTATCCTCCCCTCCGGCTCGCGGAGGGTGAGCGCCACCACCACGGAGGCGTTCGCCTCCACCTCGACATCCGCTTCCGCCGAGAGACCATCCTTTCGCGCCCGCACGCGAACCGAACCGGCCGGCGCGTCACCCACTACGAGGGGTGAAGTCCCGCGCACCCGACCGCCGATGGCTATTTCGGCTCCTGAGGGAACCGTACTCACAACGAGCTCCCCAGAACCTCCCGTCCGCCCTGATCCGCGCCCAGCCGCCGAAAAGAGCATCGACGGATTGAAATCCCCGCCGACGCTGGGAACCTGTGCGACGCCGCGTTCGGCGAGGCTCCGGGCGGGAAGATTCCGGGCCACGTAATCCACCAGGGAGGCCAGGGAGGCGCCTCCCTCCCGGAGCGCCCGGAGGAGAGTCTCGGTGAAGAGTCCCCCCGAACCGTCGAGCTTCTCGTAGGAAATGCCACCGGGCGCCGCGGCGTACAGGATGAAGAAGGACGACCCGGGCATCGCGGGGCGACGAGCCGGAGGGATGGCTGCGGAGTCCCACAGGGGAAGCTCAGCGCCCTCCCCTTCCCGGCACGCGTCCAGGAAGACGAGGGTGGACCTGGCGCCGATGCTCCGTATCCGCGGAAGCACGTCGGCCTCCAGCAGGACGGTCCCGCCTTCGCCTTCGGGATCGGCGTCGGCGAAGCGGAGCGCGCTCTCGTCCCCCCGACGCGAACCGTGACCGGAAAAGAACAGTACGAATTCCCCGACGCGCTCCCCCCGGGCGTTCGATTCCTGCGCGGCACCCGCCACCTCGTCCAAGGTTTTCAGGAAGGTCGATCGATCCACCCGTCCTCCGGCAGCGTACTCGTTCACCTGACGAACCTGGTCGAAACCGGCGTCGCGGAGATACGCGGCGAAGGCGAACGAATCCGCCGCCGCCCCGCGCAGGCAGCTCAGGGCGTCATAGCGATCCACCCCGACGACCAAGGCAAAGCGCGGCCCTTCGGGGCGCTCGTCGCTCTGGGCCGCCGCACCCGGCGCGCAGAACAACGCGACCAGGGTCAGCGCCGCTTCGATCGCATGGTTTCGCATTAAGAAGAGTATGACGCGGAAAAATCCACCGCGGACGCCGTTACGCCTCATGACCTACGCCCCTTCGGCGAAGAGTCGGATGTAGTCCAGGTCGAAGCCTTCGCCCAGATCAGGTATCCAATCCGAAGCCTTATCCGCGGGATCGAAACGAAGTTCCCGAAGGAGGCGAATCGAACTCCAGATGGTATTCTGTCGCAGATCGGCGCGGAGCCTTATCCACGAATCCGCCCCGCTTTCCGTCTCTCCTGAACTGAACGACAACTCCACTATGGAAGCCGCGACGTCGATTCGCTTCTGGTCCGCATCGTCCGCATTGTGTGCGTAAAATTGACACTTCGTTCCGGAGGACCTATTCCTGAGCCGTAGCTCTATGAAAGCGATGCCGGGAACCGCGACGCCCTTTCCGACCTCAAGCTTGCCGGAGTACAGCTTCGGATCTGATCTGGGATTGGCGTTGGAATTGAACGACGCCGAAAGGTAGCCGGCCTCGTTCCATTCCACCGGTGAAATACTCTTGACGGAATCGCACACCCAGCTCTCGGTGCTCGTATCGAATTCCCACGAATAGAGGAGCGGATGTATAGTAAATTTTGCCGACGCGACCTCGGAGACCACCTCTCCGCCGCGAACAAGGCGCACGGACACGCGGCGGGATGCGGCGAAGCATGGCGGAGACGCTGGATCGAAAGGCTGCCAGGCATCTTCCGGGATCGCCGTCGCCGCGGAAGTAGCGACATCCGATACGGCATACTGGACCGTCGTGGCTTCGTCCGCTTCTTCAGGAATCGAAATGGATACCTTGACGGAGCCGAGCTGCTCGCGTTCTTCGGGGAGTATCGTTAAGCGATCGGCGCTGATGAAAAGGTAGTCTGCGGACTCTGGGTCGTTCGGGTTGTTGAAGTCGAAAGAGGGGGAACAAGCGAAGAGGGCTGCAGTGAGAGAGAGGGTGATGAAGAAAGCGGAGATGCACAGCCTCATGATGCTACCCCCATTCATTGTCCACAAAAAAGAATATCATGGCCCTCTATGGTCGCCAAGCGTATTTTAATCCGGCGTATTCTATCCAAGCGGCCAGAGGATCCGCGCAGAGGTGCCGGCGGGGCTGCTACGGATACGGAGAGCGCCGCCGTTGCGTGCCAGGATGGTCCGGGCCCAGTATAGGCCGTAACCGGTCCCGTCTCGCTTGGTCGTACTGCCCAGGGTTATTTTCCCGCAGATTCGGCAGTCCGGCTCCCTGCAATCGAAGCAGGCGGCGATGCCTTTGCCCCGGTCGTTGACTTCAATCGCCACGAACGCTCCTTCCGTTTCCAGCACGATCGCGATTTCCTGGATTGGTCCCGGAGTGCCCCGACCCTCAGACGCCCCTTCCGACGATGAGGACTCTACGGCGTTTTTAAAGAGGATTTCGAGGATCTGCCGCAGTTCTTCCCGCCGGGCGCCCACGAAGGCAGGTTCCCGGCGGATGTCCAGCGTCGCTCGAACTCCCGGCGTCGGTCCGGCGACAAGGAGGTAAAAGCCGCGCAACAATGCGGCAGCATCGACGCGTTCGATACCCTTTCCGGATCCGCCGGCACGCACGATCTCCAACGAGGCCTCTATCGAACGGGATAGGTCGTCGATGCTCCGCAGAAGCAGATCCAAGGTGCACGCCCCCCGCTGGGAGAGGGACTCTTCCTGCAGGAGCTGCGCAACGTTCGCAGCCAAGGCGATGCGGCCGCGCAGCCCGTGGGTCAAACCCGCAGCGCTCCTCCCTATCTCCGCGAAAACACGCACCCGTTCGCGATCGGCAGCTATCCGCTCCCGCTCCCGTACGGCGTGCAGGGCGTGGAGCACGCCGCCGCGAACGGCCAGGAGAAGGGTTGAAGCAAGGGCGGGGACGGGATCGAGGTACAGCCCGATTCCGGCAAAGAGGCCGACGGAAGCGCCCCACACGAGCGCAGTGCCGCAGAGCGGGACGATCCAGGCGGACAGGCCAGGTCGCCGGACGCCCCTCGCATCCGCCGGACGCCCCTCCGCAACGATCGCCGCGGCCGCGGCGATCGTTGCCACAAGGAAGAGCGACGCGACCGTCGTCCCCGGGGGCAGTTCCTCCGGACCGGTTCCCGAGCAGACCTGGTTCACAAGCAATGGCGCAAGGGCAGCGAAGGGGAAGAGCGATGAGCTCGATACGGCGCCGGATGCGGCTCCCGGCCCCGAATCCACGAAAAAAAAGAGCGCGTCCTTGGCCTCCTGACGAAGCGCGGCGATCGCGGACGGATCATCCGCCGCTGCAGCCAGATCCCGGGCCTGATAAGATGCGAAAGTGCCGGGCCACGAGAGAGGAAAATCCAGAAGCGCCGCACCGCAATCGTCCACAGGGATGATGGTCTCTTCGCCGACCGCGAGAGCCCGGAAGCCCAAGCGTCCGTGGCCTTCGATCCATCTCAATCCGGCGAGCGGGACACCGAGATGCGCCGCAAGGAACACGAGGGGGGCGGCCGGGACCACGCCGAGTTCGGTGCGGTAGGCGAGCGGCACGCGTCGCACGATTCCGTCGACATCCGCGAACACGTTCAAGTGCCCTGAAGGGAGGGTCTTATAGGCGCCTGACGGACCGAGATAGCCTACGGCGGCTGGAAGATTCGGCGGTGCCTCACCGCTGATCGCAATGGCGGGGGCATCCCGGAGATCGCCTACGGGGATGCAGAATCCACCGGCCACCGCGATCTGGAACGATACCAGGAGTTCCGCCTCCGCAGTCTCGGCCGCCTCGGATGCCGGAACTCCCGAACCGAGCCGCAAATCGCTGAGAAAGACCCCTCGTACGCCCGCCGCATGAAGTGCACGCAGCGTTTCGGCTCGATCCGGGCCTCCGGCGATGGAATCCACGACGACGACGATGAACGGATCGGCCGCGACACCCAGCCTCGCGACCGACCGCACACGCTGGGCCGCATCGTACGCGGCAAGCGCCGCAGTGGTGGCTCCATTCCCGATTCCCGTCGGGATGAGGAAAATCGGCAAGAACGCGAGTATTGCCACTGGGAACAGCGAAAAGATCAGGAATCGGCGCCAGGCATCCATTCGTAGGTTCCACCCCAGAAGGTCCCTACCCGAACGTCCAACCCGCTGATCGCCTCGGCGCCACGGACGCTGCCCACAACGAGTTCGAAAGAGGCGGAGTTGGGGTCGAGGAAGACGCTGTTTTCTTGGAATATCCGGCGGACGATACGTCTGACACGCCCCGTATCCGCCTTTCCTTCGGAAATCGCAGCGTGCAACTCCACCGGAAGTTCGGTAAATATGAGCACGGAAAGGGTTCCTTCGGCGCCCGCGGGTACTCTGCCGGAGCCGAAAGGTACGCGGAGCGTCCGGCCCGCGCGGACCTTCTTCGCTTCCCGCGAAGGAACCGGCGGCCAGAGCACATTCGCCGCCCCGCCCCCTTCGGGGAACAAGATCGCGTACAGCCAGCAATCCCGGTCGGCAAGGGCCTCAAACTCCAGGGAATCCGTCTCTCCGCTCCGCTCCGGCACTCCGGGACGGAGCCATCTGACCTTCCCGTCGACGGACCTCAAACCGACGCTGATGCGAAAAGCGAAGGGGTCCGGCTCGGCCGAGAAGATACTGACCGCGGTCATCGCGATGAAAAGGGCGAGAAAGGGAAAACGGAAGAACGCTCGACTGTTCACAATGAACCCATTATACTATAAATCTATGCCGCGCAGCATCCTCGTCGTCGACGATCATGTCATGTTCCGTGAAGGGCTTAAGCTTCTTCTTGAGGGTGGGGGAAAGTACCGCGTCGTCGGGGAAGCGGGAGACGGCATTCAGGCTATCGAGATGGTAGCGACCGTGCATCCGGATTTCGTGGTCATGGATCTGGCGATGCCCGGCCTTGACGGCATAGCAGCCATCAGCCGTATCGCGGGGACGGATGGCGCGCCCCTCTTCGTGGCCCTCAGCTCGCATGACGAGACGCAGCTGGTCCGAGATGCACTGCACGCGGGAGCCGCGGCCTTCGTCCTCAAAGAGAACGCCTTCCGCGAACTCCTGCTCGCCTTGGAAAGGATCGGTTCGGGACACCGATACCTCAGCCCAAAACTGGAAGACCTCCTCATTCGGGGATTCCTGGACGCTGACGAGCGGGACGGTCCGTCCGAGGCGGCGGGACTCAGCTCCCGAGAACGGGAGATCGTCGCCCTGCTCTGCGCGGGCAAAGCCACCAAGGAGATCGCCTTCGACCTGGGACTCAGCCCGAAAACGGTTGACGTGCATCGCAAGAATATCTTCGAAAAGCTGGGCGTCTCCTCCACCGTGGAACTGGTGAAATACGCGATTAAAACCGGCCTCGTGCTGGAATAATGAGGTAGAAGTTACGACCATATCGAGAGTAATCACGGAGCCCCTCTTCAGAGCATCCCTTCGAATTTGTCGATTAGGCGGTATTATCAAGGAAATTGGGTTCCTAACCTATACCAAAAAGGGGCCGCCCCGAGCTTTCGCCCAAGGCGACCCTAGTGAAGAAAACACCTTTTTACATGCCGGATGTTTTGTTTTATCGGTTATTCTTCCTCATCACTTTCATCGACAAGCTCCCACGGCACATTTTTGTCGGCGATTTTAATCGTAATCGTCTCACTATTACTTGTCATATAAGTGTCGCGCTGCACCAAATTCCATCCAGCCTTGAGAGGTAGATTGATAGCCGCATACGTCATGTTATAGGTGCCTTCGGTATAGGTCTCCGTCCAGGCCTTTTCCGCTCTGGTGATGGTAACGTCGGCGGAAACGTAGACATAATCAATAACGGAAGAGTCCGAATACGTCGTCTCATCGGAAACCCTTGCGGATCTGTCCAAGTCGTACCGCGTGCTCTGGTCATTTATATCGAAGTAACCGAAGCTGGCGATACCGAACCGAGCCGCGCTGTCGGTGGGATCGATGGTCAGTTCGTACCCGGCGTCAGTCCGCCCGAAGATGCTGCCATACTCGTCTACATTCACACCGTTGAGATCGGCGACGCCGATGGTGGCGTCGGCGCTGGGTGCCTCCGTTATCTCCAACGCCAGCTTTCCGGCGGTGACCGACCAGGTGCCGACGGACTCAGAAGGGCTGCCCGCCTTCGAGACTGTAATGTATGTATTGTCTGAAATCGAGGTATCGTTCCATTCGTCCCCCAGGTCGTAGTCGGTCACGGTGACCGTCGACAGTCCGGTGGTCGGTTCGTCGATGGCCGGAAGATTGAGCCCGGTGGCGGGGCGATCATTCCCGGGTTGGTCGTCATCGTCGTCGCCGTTGGGATCGCAACCGGTAAATCCGAACACCAGCGCGAGGCCGAGTATCCCCAAAATGGTAATAAGGGATAAATGTCCATACCTCTTCATCCGATACCTCCTTGCCGTATAGGCACGATTCGGAGGATACCAACCCACGCAGCGTTTGCGCGTAGGGAATTTCCCTAACCTTGCTGCGTTTTCCTTTAGACGCCCCCAGGAAAACGCTCAAGAAAAAGAAAGGACATATCACGATGCGAATAACCACACTTCTTGAATGGCGCCGCGCACGGAACACCGCACCCGGTCGCAGCGGCGGAAGATGAAAATGTCCTTTCTAAACTAATCGCAAAATTAGTAATGTATAGCATCGTCCTGTAATGGCGACTGACTCCATGGAACCGCATCCAAGGAGGCATAGTGAGCGAATATCGCATTCTCGTGATCGTCGGCAGCCTGCGGAAGGATTCCATGAACGCGGCCCTCGCCGACGCGGTCGTACGCTTGGCCCCGGCCGATTTCCGGTTCCACCGGGCCGAGCTCGCCGACCTTCCCCTCTACAACGAGGACGAGGCTGCCAAGTTGCCGTCCGCCGTGCGGCGCCTCCGGGCCGATATCCAGGCGGCCCAGGGCATCCTCTTCGTCACGCCCGAGTACAATCGATCGATCCCCGCGCTGCTCAAGAACGCGATCGACTACGTCTCGTGGCCGCCCGAGGAGAGCGTGTGGACGGGGAAGCCGGCCGGCATCCTGGGCATCTCCCCGGGCCCCGTCGGCACCGCGGCGGCCCAGCAGCACCTGCGCAACATCCTCGCGTCCCTGGACGTGGTCGTGCTCGGCAAGCCGGAGGCCTTCGTCCAGGCCGCGGACGACCTCTTGGACGCCCGCGGCAACATCGCGGAAGGCCGCAGGGAATTCTTCCAGGCCTGGATGGACAAGTACGTCGCCTGGATCGAGCGGCACGCCACGTGGTGAACGGCGCGGCATGACCACCGTCAACGTCTTGCTCTTCGACGACTTCACCGCGCTGGACGCCCTCGGGCCCGCCGAGGTGCTCGGCCGGCTCGCGGATACCTACGCGATCCGCTTCGTATCGCGGGAGGGCGGGCTCGTGGCCGGTACGGCGGGCCTCCGCATCGCCACGGACCGCCTGGAGGAACCCGGCGACGCCGACCTCCTCCTCGTGCCGGGGGGCTACGGGACCCGGAAGCTGGCGGAGGACCGCGATTTCCTCCGCTACCTGAAGACTCTCGCGGAAATGAGCCGGACCGTCCTCTGCGTCTGCACCGGGTCCGCCCTCCTCGCCGCGACGGGCCTCCTCGCGGGGCGCCGCGCCACGAGCAACAAGCTGGCCTGGGAATGGGTAATCGCCCGGTCGGCCGAGGTGGACTGGGTGCGTCGGGCGCGCTGGGTCGCGGACGGCGCGTACTGGACTTCCTCCGGCGTGACCGCGGGCATCGACATGGCCCTCGCCTTCGTCGCGGACGCGCACGGCGCGGAGGCGGCGCGGAAGGTGGCCGCGTCGCTGGAATACGTCCGGCGCGAGGAAGCGGACGACGACCCCTTCGCCTGATTGGCCATTCGGCGCTGTTCGGATATACGTACAGCATAGGTCCTTTAGCCTATGGGTGAAGGCGTGAGATGGCCGATGCCCCGCGCGGGAAACGCGACTTAGAATCGGGTGTCCTCACGGAAACATTCCGTGGAAGAAAAGAGGAGGTCACCCGTGAAAAGAACGCTCTTGGCTCTGTCGCTGATCGCGTCGCTCGTGGCGATGAACGCCGCCGCGCAACCGGTCACGAAGCTACCGCCCATCGAGATCTCGGTCTTCACCGTGAACACGATGCCGATGCCGCCCGCCGACAACCGCGCCTACAAGATGATCAAGGAGAAGCTCGGCGTCACCTTCAAGTGGGACATCGCCGTCGGCGAGAAGGACCAGAAGATCGGCGTCATGATCGCCGGTCAGGACTACCCCGATCTGCTCCACATCGACTCCAACAAGTTCATCGAGGCGGGCGCCTGCATCCCGCTGGAAGGGCTCATCGAGAAGTACGCCCCCAACCTCAAGCGGCACTACCAGGCCGATCCGACCGTCTGGAAGAAGATGTTCGAGAAGGACGGCCACATCTACTGCCTGCCCGACTGGGGCGTCATAGAGAACGGCGTCACCGCGACCTGGTATTCCGGCTCGGCCATGTGGATCCAGAAGGCGGTCATGAAGGAATTCGGCTACCCGAAGATCACGACGATCGACGAGTACTTCGACCTGATCGCCAAGTACAAGGCCAAGCACCCGACGACGGCGGACGGCAAGCCGACCATCGGCTTCTCCATCCTGACCTACGACTGGCATAAGTTCTGCCTCATCAATCCGCCGCAGTTCCTGGCCGGCTATCCGAACGACGGCAACGGCATCGTGGACCCGAAGACCCAGAAGTACCGGGTGCACTTGGGCGGACCGGAGGCCAAGCGCTGGTTCAAGATCCTCAACGAGATGAACCAGAAGGGCCTCGTGGACCGCGACTCCTTCGTGGACAACTACGACCAGTACATGGCCAAGCTCGCCAACGGCCAGGTGCTCGGCGTCCACGATCAGGCCTGGCAGTTCTTCGACGCCACCAAGGCCCTCATCGCGCAGAACCGGATCTGGGAGACGATGATGCCGCTGCCCATCGTCTTCGACAAGGGGATCCGCCCCCGCTACCGCGAGATGCCCGCCCCGAACCTTCAGCGCGGCTTCGGCATCAGCATCAAGGCCAAGGACCCCGTCCGCATCATCAAGTTCATGGACGAGCAGATGGATCCCGCGTGGCGCCGCGTCTTCACCTGGGGCCTGGAAGGCGTCGACTATTCGATCGTGAACGGCGAACCGGTGTGCACTCCCGAGCAGCGCCGCCGCTGGGACGACGTGACCTGGAAGCTCCACAACCTGCCGGAACTCTGGTGGCAGGAAGCTCCCAAGATCGAAGGCCGGCTCACGCCCAAGGGCATGGCGGCGGAACTCCGGGACAACAAGACCGAGTACTTCGCCTCCCTCTTCCCCCAGGACGTGGAAGTGCTGAACGCCTACAAGGCCACGAGCTACGCCGAGTTCATGGACGCCGACGTGCCGCCGAATCCCTCCTGGTTCCCCGCCTGGCAGATCACCCCGCCCGACGGCAGCCCCGCGCAGCTCGCCTGGGCCAAGGCCGAGCAGACCTACCTCAAGTACCTGCCGAAGGTCATCCTGGCCAAGCCCGCGGACTTCGAGGCCGCGTGGAAGGAGTATACGGACGCCCTCGCGAAAACCAACCTGAAGGTCTATGAGGCCTACGTCCAGGCCGGTATCGACGATCGCATCTCCAAGTACGGCGGAAAGTAAACCGCGCCGGGGGGGGGGGGGCCCCGCGGGGGCCCCCCCCCCCCCCAGGAGGC